>NZ_PNDV01000055.1:0-24921 GCF_005930865.1 Pseudoalteromonas sp. S554
GATCTCGCCTGAATAAGGTAACTGTTTATGGATAAAACACTTTGACCCATTAAGCAGGTAGACCTGAAACCAATAACGAATAAGCCGAGCGCTAATATTGTACTTCTACTTAATGCTTCAGAGTTTTCCTGCTCAGCAAGTTGTGCGAGCTTTAACTTAAATATTCTTTTGTGCTTGGACATAAAAAGACCCCCAGTAATTGGATTGTCCAACTATTGGGGGTCACTTCAGTAAGCGTGGCTTTTTATTTACTAAGTCACTAAATTTACTTTAGTGCTTTCTCAACAACTGGGTAATGATCCCATACTTGTTTATCACTTAGTGAGCGCACTAGCTTAACGTATTCAGCATGAGTCCATGCCAGTGGGGTTGCTGAATTAGTACCTTCGCCTAGTTCATAACCCGCTTTGTTGACACCTACACCATCCCATACTTGCTCAGGCAGCATCATGCCTTCATTCGCAAATTGTTCTAAACCTTTTACGTAACTATTTCTAATATCAGCCTGCTTAGCATCATTCAATGTTTTGGTAGCGTTGGCTGCCGCTATTTCGTAATGGCCACGTTCACCGGTGAAAAATGGCCATACACGACCACGTTGGCCTGGTGTGTTAGCGCCACCTTCTGCGTAATTTGTGCCTATTACTTCATCTTCGCCGTAACCGTCGTTACCGTAACGGCGGTAGCCTGCAAATGTGCCGGTCCCATCTTCAAAACTAAAGCTATATTTAACTTGTAGGTTATCTTCAAGCGTTTCGTCATCGTACTCAGGCAGTGTTTTAACAATACTTTCGTCGTTAGCACCGCGAACGCCATAGCGTACTAGCTCTAAAAAACCACCATCTAAAATTTGCTTTTTATTAAACCCTTCACGGCCATTATTGGCGTTAATTTTAGTGTTTGAATTGGCGTCAGTGTCCTGACCAATGCGAATAAAATATTCACCATCGGTACTTTCGCCTTTTAAATTACCCTCTGTAGTAAACATTTGCGATTCTATTTCGCTGTTATACTTTTTAGCCGTTTCTAAATAACGCTTAGCATTTTTATCATCACCGCTAAGTGTTGCTATGTCGCTTGCTGTTATTAGGCCTGCAACAATTGCGGCAGTAGTAGAAGGAGAATATCCTTCTTGCTCTTCCCAACGCTCCTGCTGTGTTGCCGGTGGAGTGATCTGCGTGTCGTTCCATAAAATTTTAGCAAGGCCTCCATCAACTAAAAAGTCAGCTGCAGGTTTTAACATTTTGCCGTACCAAGTTTTTAGCTCTTTATCGCTTAACACATCCGCTTGGTGAAGTTTCCAAGCAAGCATAATAGGCATGGCTGTTTGGTCAAGCTGTACACCCACCCATTCAAGTTCACCATCAACATGTGTTTTTTGTAAAAACCAGCCAGTATCACCATTGTTACCCGGTGTACTGCTGTTAACTTGTACTTTTTCAAGGTATTCGAACGCTGTTTTAGCTGTAGCGGTATCGCCTAGCGCCATAAAAGCCATAGCTACTTGATAAAAATCGCGTACCCATACCGCTTTATAACCCGTAGAGCCCTCTTTAGCAGATACGGTTTCGCCCCATGGGTTTGACAGTGACGCAATAAGCGCACCCGCGTGTGTTTTATCTTCTTGCGCTTTTAAAACCATAGCACTGGTGTATAAAAGCTTGCCGTTATCGGCAGTTTGTTCAGTCATTGTATTTAGTGGTTTAAGGCTTTGTAGGTAATCTTGCCAACCTAGCGCATCGCCTTTACCGTTGTAATGATCGAGTACGGCTTGGTAGCCCTTAGCCAAACTTTGTTCGCCTTGCTGAATACTTTGCTGCTGCGTTTTGCCAAAGCTTAACGCTAAATCAAATGTGGTGTTGTTACTAATATCACCGAGTTCTGCAAGCATGTTTACATTACCTGAAACTTCACCGGTATTTGTATACTGATTATTAATTGCTTGCGTTGTTTTAAGTGCATTAATACCATCACTTTCACCTGTAAATCCTACTGTTTTAGCTTTAAAAGGTGAACTTGATTGTAATGTTAAATAGTTATCGCCTTCCCATGCGACAAGTCCTTGATCTGTTGTTTTAGCAAAGTCACCTAACCCGTTATTGTTAATGTACGGGTTAACGTTAACGTAGGCTTTTAGACCCTCTAATTGAGTATTAAACACACTTCGTACAAATAATGTTTGTGTATCTGGGTCGGTAAATATGTGCTTTTCTAAGCTAAAGCGGCCTTGCTTATCGGTACTTGTTACCTTATAAGCAAGCGAAAGCGGTCTGCCTTGCTCATCTTTGTATAAGTAATCAATGCTTACGTCTAAGTCATCCGCTTCGGTAACGGTAAAATCATTACCTGTTACTATAAATTGCATGTCTTTTATTTGCGCTTGGTGAATAAGCCCAAACATGGTTTCGGTGATCACTCCTTGAGCAATAGAAAACCATACTTTAGACACATTGCCTGTTGCGGCTGTATCGCTGTACTGCCCGTTTTTATATTCTTCAAACGATGTGCCAATACCTGTTTTGCCTGCATACGCCCAAAATGGCTCTACCCCTGGGGCGCCTGGTGCCGATGTGACTTTTGCTGAAGTACTTTCATTAGTTGTGCTTGTGTTTTGTGCGCCACAAGCTGTTAAACCTAAGGCTAAAAGTGAGGCGGTTATAAGGTTGTATTTTTTCATTGTGTGTCCTTAATTAGAATTTTTAACGCGCATTACGGCTACAGCGGCAACCACAAATGAGGCTGCACCAATTAATAAGGCGTAAATAGGCTGGTTAGAAAATACATGGCGTAAAATAAGCCCTAAAATGCTAGCGGCGAGTAACTGCGGTATTACAATAAAGAAGTTAAAAATGCCCATATAAACGCCCATTTTATTACTTGGTAAGGCGTTACTTAACATGGCATAAGGCAGCGATAAAATAGACGCCCACGCAAACCCTACGCCTATCATAGGTATAAGTAACATTTTAGGGTCTTGTATAAACATAAAGCTTGCAAGGCCTAACGCGCCTAGCAATAAATTAAAACAATGTGCGCCTTTTAAACCCATTTTCTTTACTAAAAACGGAATACACATAGCTGCAATTGCGGCAAAGCCATTGTAGGCTGCAAATAAAATACCCACCCAGTCTGCGCCATCGTTAAATGCTTTAGAAGTTGCATCGCTACTGCCATAGTGAAAACTTGTTACAGCGGAAGTGGTATAAATCCACATAGCAAATAAAGTAAACCAGCTAAAAAACTGTACCCATGCAAGTTGCTTCATGGCCTCTGGCATCGTAAAAACATCTTGTACTACTTGGTAAAAGCCACCTTGTGTTTTGTTGGCGCTTTTAAGCGCGGCTGCAATCCACTGAACAATACCAAATGCCAATAATCCACCGGCTAATAGGTAAAGCTCTTTTTCAAGCGATAAACCCATAACTAATGCAAGGGTTGCTAAACCTAACACCACAAAAATAATAGCACCTTTATTAAAGTTAATATCAGCAATAATTGCAGTCGTAGATTTTGCTGTTTGCTGTTCAAATTCAGCAAGTTGTTCTGGGCTATATTCCTTCGTGCGTGCCACAGTCCATAAAACAGCAACTAATAAAACTACTCCACCCCAGTAAAATGAATATTTAACAGATTCAGGAATTTGCCCTGGAGCTGCGGTATTACTGACATCAAACCAGTTGGTCATCATCCATGGTAGCGCCGAGGCTAACACCGCTCCAATACCAATAAAAAAGCTTTGTAAACCGTAACCTGTCGCGCGTTGTTTCTCTGGCAGGTTATCACCAACAAGCGCTCTAAACGGTTCCATTGTCACGTTGATTGAGGCATCCATGATCCATAACATACCCGCAGCAATCCAAAGTGTTGGCGAGTGCGGCATAATAAACAACGAAAGTGTTGTTAACACAGCGCCCACAAAGAAAAACGGACGACGACGGCCAAAGCGCCCCCACGTTTTATCGCTCCAGTAACCTATAATAGGCTGAACGATTAAGCCTGTAAGCGGAGCTGCAACCCATAAAATAGGAATATCATCAACTTGTGCGCCTAATGTTTGAAATATTCGGCTTACATTGCCGTTTTGCAGAGCAAAACCAAACTGTATGCCTAAAAAGCCAAAGCACATGTTCCATATTTGCCAAAAACTTAAATTTGGCTTATCGGTATTATTATTTTGATTATTCATTATTAGCCTTATTTATTAATACTGCGCTGCTAAATGCATCAAGTGTCAGGTTAAATTTGGTGCCTTGTGAGTGTGTTTTAAGTTCCACTTGGTGTTGCTCAAGTAAATCAACAATTAGTGAGCTTTCTCCCAGTTTTGTTACTTGCTCCTGAGATAAATCAACGGAGATACTCTGTGTTTGCTCACTGAAGTTACTTAGTACCAAAATTGTTTGCTGCCCTAGCGTTCGGCTAAACCCAACAATACGATCGCTACCTGTAAGGTTAAGCTTTTGCATATCGCCGCCTACAACAGCAGGTAAGCTATTTAAAGCCATAATTGCTTTATAGTACTCACGCAAAGCAGCTTGTTCGTTAGTGAGTTTTGCGCCATCAAACTTACCGTTATTCATCCATGCTTGATGAGCGGGAACGCCTATGTAATCGAAAATACTGGTGCGAGTAGGCGATCCAAAGCCGGCATTTTCAGATCCATCCTCACCAACATCTTGGCCAAAGTATAATAAGCTTGGTGCTCGACTAATTAAGTTAGAAACCACCATGGCGGGTTTACCCCAAACTGCATTTCCTGCAAAGTCTGGGCTAGCGATACGTTGCTCGTCGTGATTTTCTAAAAAGTGCAACATGTGTTGCTCTATGTCTGCAACAGTTTTATGCGCATCAAAAATAGTGTTTGCTGACTGCTTGCTTTGCATAATGGCCTTTAACGTATCGTAAAAGCCCACTTTGTCGTAAAGAAAATCCATTTTTCCTTGATGAATATAGGCGCGATACATTTTTGGGTTGTAAACTTCAGCCAGTAAAAAGGCATCTGGCTTTTGCATTTTTATTGATGAATTCAAAAAACTCCAAAATTCGACAGGTACCATCTCAGCCATATCATACCTAAAGCCATCAACCCCTTTGTCGAGCCAAAACAATGCAATATCTCTAAATTTATACCAGCTATTAGGAAGCTCTTTATCTTGCCAAAACGCATAATGAACACGGTAATCTTTCGTTTCTATGTTTTTTGGTAGTGTTGGAAAGTCGTAACTGCCGTCTGGTTTAACACCGTAATTCACTTTTACGGTTTCGTACCAATCGTTTATGTCAGGTTTTGGCGCTCGTGCACCATTACCGGTCCATTTTGCTGGGTTTTCATCAAAAAAGCCGTCCGCAAGTGGATGAGCATTGCCACCTAGGACTTGGTAATTAACATCTGTAGGTACTTGAAAAGACTTTCCTGGTACATAGTAAAAATTATTATTTTTATCGTACACTTTACTTGTGTCATCTTGCTCACCAAAGTCTTTAACACCTTTAGGTTTACCTAGCGATTCATAATTACGTGCCACATGGTTAGGCACTATATCAATAATGACTTTCATGCCATGGCTATGTGTACGTTCAATAAGCTGGGTAAACTCTCCCATGCGGTTTGTTACATTAACAGCTAAATCGGGGTTAACATCGTAGTAATCTTTAATCGCGTACGGTGAGCCTGCGCGACCTTTTATTACATCAGGGTCATCTTTTGAAATACCGTAGTCGGTATAATCGCCCACTAACGCGTGGTGTAACACACCGGTATACCAAACGTGCGTGGTACCTAGCTCTTTAATGCCTTTTAGGGCTGCGTCGTTAAAGTCGGCAAATTTACCTACACCGTTTTGCTCTTTAGTGCCCCATGGCACATTAGCTGTCTCGGTATTACCAAACAAACGGGTAAAAACTTGATACACAACTGGCTTGGTAAGCTCATTTTGCGTATGTGCAGGTGTTTGCTGTTGTTCAGGTTTATTATTTTCTGAACACCCTGTAGCAATAAGTGCACTACACAGCACTGCGGGTATATAAACTGATTTTTTCATTGTGTGTCTTTTTTGTCAGTATTGTTATTAACTTTATACTAAAGATTACTGCAGCAACCATACAGTTGCTGCATACGTATTCAGGTCACTATTGTGGCTTATTGATAACTAATACAGTTGCGCTCATAGCTGGTAATTGAACAGTTTTGCCAAGCTTTTGTGTTTTTTGAGTAAATAAATTAAATGCTGTTATGCTGCTAGGCATTACCTCTTGCATATACTCAATATTTTTTTGTAGTGCCTCTGTGTTTTTATTCATAAATACCAACACAGTTTGCTCATCGCCAATACGTGCATAACTATAAACCCCTTGTTGAGGCGTAAAGTGTACAAGTTTACCTTTATCTAGTGCTGAGCTGTTTTTTCTAAAGTTAAGCAGCGTACTGATGGTGTTATGCATCTCTTTTTGCTGTTTTGTTAAGCCCTCTTTGGTAAAGGCGTTACGTGTTTGCCCATCAAACCCTCCAGGAAAGTCAATTCTAATATCGCCATGGTCTTTACTTGGGGTGTTATCTAATAGTACTTCCGTACCGTAATACATTTGCGGTATGCCACGTGTGGTTAAAAACAAGGTCATCGCCATTTTTGTTTTGGCTACATCTTGACCTAGCTCAGTGTAAACACGGCTCATATCATGGTTATCGGCAAACACCATAATGTTATTTGTATCAGGGTATAAAAAGTCATTAGCTAACGATTCATATACTTTAACCCAACCCGTGTTCCAGCTTTCATCTTCATTTAGCGCTTGAATTACCGACTCTTGCAACGAAAAGTCCATCACGCTTGGTAAGCTTGATGTATACCCATCTTGATTATGCTTGCCACGTTGCCAGTAAGAAGCAATAGCAGGGTTAGACGTCCACTCTTCTCCAACAATATTAAAGTCTGGATACTCTTGCATTATGGCTTTTGTCCAATCACTCAAAAATGCTTTATCTGAGTAAGAGTAGGTATCAACGCGTATGCCGCTTAAATCGGCGTATTCTATCCACCAAATCGCATTTTGAATTAAGTATTCACTTAACAGTGGTTGGCGCTGATTTAAATCAGGCATGGTTTCGACAAACCAGCCATCGTTAAACTGGCGTTTATCGTACTCACTGGCGTGTGGGTCTTGTATGGTTTGGCGCGCATGGCTGGTGGCATTCTTGCCTTTATTAAACTCACCATTAAAGTTAATCCAATCTTTAGTTGGCTTATCTTTAACCCAAGTATGCTCAGAGCCAAAATGGTTAAGAACCATATCCATTACAAGGCCTATACCCTGCTCTTTTGCTTTTACAGATAACGTTTTGTATAACTGGTTTGAGCCCATTCGTGGGTCAACCTTATAAAAGTCTGTAATTGCATATCCATGATAAGAATAATTAGGCATGTTGTTTTCAAGCACAGGCGTTAGCCAAAGCTGTGTTACGCCTAAGTCATTTAAATAGGGAAGCGCGTTTATAACGCCTTGAATATCACCACCGTGGCGCCCACCTTTTATACTCGGGCTTGCTGCTTCTAACATGCTAGGGACGGTATCGTTTTCTTTATCACCATTAGCAAATCGATCGGGGTTAATTAAATAAAGCGTATCAGCTGATGTAAACCCTTTACGCTGAGCGCTGTTTTTATCTCGTTCAAGAAGTGGAAACTCAAAGTTATTGCTCGTTTCGCTGCTATTAAACTTAAGCGTTCCGGCTTTAGCGGCGTCGGTAATGGTAATATTTAAAAATACATAATTTGGATTATCGGTACGGGTTACTTTATTTAACTTAACGCCGTTGTATTTAGCTAATTTAATTTGCTCGTTTGCAATGTTTTGCTCATCAACCATGATGGTAATCGTGTTTTTGTTCATGCCAACCCACCAATTAGCTGGCTCAACGTCAAGTGCGTAGCTAATGGTTGGTAAAGTACAGGCACTTACAAGTAAAAGCTTTTTTAAAAGTTGCATCATCAGGCCTTTTTAATTTTTGCTAAAAAATCTTTATGAGTGGGTAATTGATCTACCGTTGAGGTAATAAGCGTTTTTAGTGTTGAGAATAAATCGTTTAGTTGTTCACTACTGAGTGAGTCAACGATGTTGTTATAATCCTCGGGAATAAGACCTTGTCCAATACACACCTGCTGCCAAGCCACTTCTGCAAATAGCTCGTCGTTTTCGCGCACTACCTTGCCTGTTTGCCTAAATAAATCTATTTTATGAGCTAGCGATTGAGGTATATCCATTTGCTTACATTGGCGCCAAAATGGCGAGTCTTCTCGTTCGGTTAATTTGTAATGCAAAATAATGAAGTCGCGAATATGTTCTATTTCAGTAACACTTTGCTTATTAAATTCAGTAACAAGCGCATCACTAATGCCATTATGAGGAAATAACTTAATTAAACGTATAACCGCACTTTGAATTAAATGAATACTGGTAGACTCAAGCGGCTCTAAGAACCCACTTGAAAGCCCCACTGCTACCACATTTTTATGCCATTGCTTTAAGCGTCGCCCAGTTTTAAATTTTATTAAGCGAGGATCTGTTGTAGGTTCACCCGGTAAGTTATTAAGTAAAAGTGCAGTCGCGCCCTCGTCAGATAAATATCGACTGCAGTAAACAAGCCCGTTTCCTGTTCTATTTTGCAACGGTATTTGCCACTGCCAGCCTGCGTTATGTGCAATAGAACGCGTATAAGGCCTTAATTCGTCACTTCCTGTTGATTGCACTGCTACGGCGCTATCGCATGGTAAATAATGCGACCAATCAACAAACCCTGTATTAAGCGTTTGCTCAATTAAAAGTGCACGTTGCCCCGTACAATCTATAAATAAATCCCCCTCTATTTGGCTATTATTATCAAGCGTTAGACTGTTAATTTGGCCTGTATTTGGGCACTGAGTAACACGCTCTATTTTTGCATCGATGTGTTTTACACCGCGTGATAATGCCAGTTTTTTAAGGTACTCAGCATATAAGGTCGCATCAAAATGAAAAGCGTAACTTATCCCAGGTAGCTGTGTATTAGGAATAGCGCTTAGTGGTGCAAACTTGTGCTTTTTAGCTGCTTGGTAATTAAGTGAAAAATCCCATAAAGAATCCTCACTACCACTAATTTGCCCTTTTACCCAAAAGTTATAAAAGTCACAAAACGGAAAGTCTTTACCAAACGAGCCAAACGCATGCATGTAACTATGTGATGGTGTTTTCCAGTTTTCGAACTCAATGCCAAGCTTTATAGAGGCATTAGTAGCATTTATAAAGTCTTGTTCATTAATACCTAACGCATTGTTGAGCTGAATAATAGGCGGAATGGTCGCTTCACCAACGCCAATAGTACCAATACTGCTGGATTCTATAAGGGTGATGTTAATTACTTTACCTAACACTTTATTAAGTAGCGCTGCGGCTATCCAACCAGCGGTCCCACCACCCGCAATAACAACGTTTTTTATTGGTTTCATAGTATTGCCCACTTCTACAAGCCAAAGCTTTGTTAAGTTTGATAAAATTTAGATAAAGTAGCTATAAAAAAGCCCTTGTAAAATAAATTACAAGGGCTTCTACACACAACGTTTATTATAGCTTGTAACTAAAGCCCAATAAGAACGTACGACCATAATCTTGGTAGTCACGTACTTGCAGCGCGTTATCGCCACTTAAAGTGGTAAACGGTTCTTCAGTAATATTTTGTACTTGGAAGGTTACATTTAAGCCATCTAAGCTATCAACACCTGCTTCGCCAAAATCAAAGCCCAATTGTGCATCCCAAATTGTTTCACCTTTAATGTCAACTTGAGTTGCAGCAAGACCTAATCCATTTACATTACCTTTAAAGTCACTACGTTTACGCATGCTGGTACGTGCTTGGAAACCATTACGCTCGTAGTAAACAGTCAAGCTATCTATTTGGTCAGATAAGCCAACAAGTTCATATTCATTCCCATTTTGATCTTCAACGTCTTGCTCAATGCCTGTATGGCTTGCAATTAAACCAAAGCCATCAAGTGAAGAATGAAATACGTTAAACGGTAGCGCAAGAGAAAGCTCGTAACCCCATAGGTCACCGCCGCCGCCATTTACTTTACCATTACCAGTACCTGAAGAAGTTGCTGGTATTTCACCCGTTGCAGGATTAGCTACGCCAGACATATCGACTGCGTAAGTACCATCAAATATCCACTGGTTGATATCTTTATAGAAAACCGCTGCAGAGAAGTAACCTTCTGCATTAAAGTAATTTTCGTAGCTGATATCAAAGCCTGTCGCTTCTTTTGGCTCTAGTTTAGGGTTACCACCTGAAATACTCCAAAAGTTACCATTATCATCTGGTTGTTGCCCGTATGATGCATTGATTGACGCATTCATATCGTTTAATAATGCGCGCGAAATAGTTTTAGCCGCACCAAAACGTAACGTTTGTTCTTCGTCGATTGCAAACGACAAGTTAATGCTTGGTAAAACGTGGCTGTAGTCGTGACTTACGTCTGTTGGTGTAACAACTACAAGACCGTCTACTGTGTTAGCAGCTGAACCTTGTGAAGACTGTTCAGTTTTAACATAGCGAACGCCCACATTACCTGTTACCGGAATTGATCCAATTTCTGCGTTAATATCAGCTTGAACAAAGAAGGCTGTTACTTTTTCTTGGACTGTCCACGACTGTGTTTTATGTTTTTGGTCTGTAAGGCTCTCTTGAAGTAAATCATAGTAACCATCGTTTATTAGGGCACGAGTATCGTAGGCAATCATATCGCCCATACCAATGAAGTCTAAGCTAGCTGAACCTAAACGGTACTGCTCTGGAACCGAAACCATACCTGGGTTAGATAGAGAAAAATCTTTAAGTGTTAAAAAATAACCTTCAGATAACTTTGATTTTTCACGGTCACGATAAGACATACCAAATTTAACAGCATTAACGTATTCGTTGTCTAGAATTTTAGTTGCAGCAAGTTTTAACGTGGTTAGTTCATCATTCACTTCTGGCGCATTGATGAAACCATCTTGTGCTGTATTTTGAAATGGTGTGTCAGTTAAACCATATTTGTCATTAAGGGCTTTACTTCCACCCCACGATAACGGGCCACCTAATTGAATTAGGTTATAGTCACTGTAATCTAGCTCATGAGAAAATTGTGCACCTGTATTACCACCATCAAGCATATAACCAATGTTGTCAGCAACACCATTAGCATCACCTCGACCTGTGCCTGAATAACTTTCAATGCTCCATAGCTGACGTTCAACCTCAGAGCGGCTAATATCAAACTCTGTGCTCCAACTGTCGTTAATATCGTATTTTGCATTAAAACCAAACTGCGTTAATTCGGCTTTTCGTTCTTGATGATCGTTACGAACAACAACACGCTGACCTTCAGTCACAGCACTTGTGATAAATCCAGTTTCAGCATCAACTGTTGTTGAATCTGAGCTAATTGAACCTTGACCCCATGCAAATGGAATTTCGATACCGCGCAAAATTTGTTCATCTGAAAAGTCGATATAAAGCGCATCAAACGTCATATTTAATTTATCAGTTGGTGCAGCTTCTAATACAAGCATTGCTGAATCACGCTCAAGCGTTGAAGAACGTACGTATGGTTTAGCACCACCTAATATAGAATATGATTGACCATCTTCAGTAGTAAACTCTGGGTAACCCCATGAGTTCCAACGCTTTTCTTGGTTTGGTGAACTCATTGTGTTTAGAGCAAACGCAACACCAATGGTGTCATCTGCAAATTGGTCAATGTATGAAACCGTACCACGGTAACCTTGATCATCACCGTCTGGATTAAGCTTACCAAAACCAGTTTGCTCAAGTTGACCATTAAACATGATTACACGTTCACCTTTACTTAAAGGTTTAACGGTTTGCATGTCGATAACACCGGCGATGCCTTCAGCTTCGATACTCGCACTTGGTGTTTTATAAACAGTTACGCCGCTCATTATTTCAGATGGGTAAAGGTCGAACTCAACGCCACGGTTATCACCAATTGATACTTGCTCACGACCATTAAATGTAGTGGCACTTTCGTTTTCGCTAAAGCCACGAACACTCACTCGGCTTGCACGACCGTCTAGGCGCTGTGCTGTTAAGCCAGGTAAACGAGCGATAGACTCAGCAATCGACGAATCAGGTAACTTACCGATATCTTCTGCAGAGATAGACTCAACGACTTCTGGTGAAAAACGTTTAGTGTTGATTGATTCTACAATACTGCCACGAAAACCTTTAACTTCGATAACTTCTACGTCATCATTTTTTAATTGTTTTTCTTCCGCTGCAGTTGCTGCAAAACTAGTAATGCCAGCAGCAGCTAACGCCAGAGTTAATATACTTGGTTTGAACATAGACATGATGTTTTCCCGTTACCCATATTGTGATACCCGCTCAATTGTTTAGTGATAGTAAACCGAGGCGAGCTTATTTTGTTGTCAGGATGGATATTAACGCTTGGTTTATTTTATTAACAAGTTTATGCATACGTATTCAAGCCTTATAAAACAAACATAAATTAACATAAACTTCACACAAAACTTAGTAACACATTGTTTTAAATGATATTTATTGGTGCAACCAATTTTATCCGAATATTACAATTATGCAAAATAGCCTAATGATTTAAACCTGCTTTAACAGCTTGTAATTATTAAGAAATAAATTAGATCTATACACCATTGGCTAAATTTAACTAATAAATATCAATGTGAAATTGGTAAGACCATTACATGCAATCACTATCATAGTGCAATCCAGCAAAAATATGCACTTGCGAGGTGCTATGCCGTGTTACTTTTTAATTACATGCAATTGGTAAACAGATTCAATTTAATGGCAACGCTTCCTAAAAACTAAATAGACGCTTTTTGAAGTCACACAAACATGCTTATTTTTGTGCATACGTATGCAGTCTTTTTACAGTATCTCGGCCTTCACGTATGCTTTTTGCAAATAACGTGATTTACCATAATCACATATAAGAATTTAAAAAACTGTTTGGAATGACGGAGAAAAGCATGGCCCAAAAGCAGTGGTATAAAGGTGCGGTTATTTATCAAGTTTACCCGCGTAGCTTTCAAGATAGCAACAACGACGGTATTGGTGATTTAAGAGGAATAATTAATCGTATTGATTATATTAAGAGCTTAGGTGTTGATGCTATTTGGATTTCGCCATTTTTTAAATCTCCAATGAAAGATTTTGGTTACGATATTAGTGACTACCGTGATATTGACCCTTTATTTGGCAATTTAAACGACTTCGACGAGCTTATTGAACAAGCACACGACCGCGATATTAAAATTATTATCGACCAGGTGTTAAGCCACACGTCAGATCAACATCAATGGTTTTTAGACAGCCGTGAAAATCAAAGTAACGACAAAGCCGATTGGTATGTATGGGCTGACTCTAAAGAAGACGGCACTGCACCAAATAACTGGTTATCAATTTTTGGCGGCGGTGCATGGCAATGGGAACCACGCAGAGGGCAATACTACCTTCATAACTTTTTAACTGAACAACCCGATTTAAATTTTCATAACCCAGATGTTAGAAAAGCAGTGCTAGATAACGTTGAATTTTGGCTTAAAAAAGGCGTTGATGGTTTTAGACTCGATGCAATTAACTTTTGTTATCATGATGCGCAGCTTCGTGATAACCCTGCAAAACCAAAAGAAAAACGCCAAGGCCGTGGTTTCAGTGAAGACAACCCTTACGCATTTCAATACCACTACTACAATAATACCCAACCTGAAAATATTGAGTTTATGCAAGATATTCGTGCGTTACTTAATAAATACCCAGGCACTGTATCACTAGGTGAAATTTCGTCAGAAGACTCTTTAGCCACTATGGCAGAGTACACACAAGGCGGTGATAAGCTGCATATGGGTTATAGCTTTGAGCTTTTGACTAACGATTATTCAAGTGAGTATATAAGAACAACCGTGCAAACCCTTGAAAGAGGAATGACAGAAGGTTGGCCTTGTTGGGCGTTTAGCAACCACGACGTTGAACGTGTAGCAAGCCGTTGGAGTCAAAATGGCGAAGTTAATTCACAGCAATGTAAAATGCTCACCGCCCTACTCGCATCCTTGCGCGGTAGCGTATGTATGTACCAGGGTGAAGAATTAGGCCTAGGGGAAGCAAACGTAGCCTTTGAGGATTTACAAGATCCGTATGGAATAACCTTTTGGCCAAACTTTAAAGGCCGTGATGGCTGTAGAACGCCGATGCCATGGGATAATGCCGATTTACACCATGCAGGCTTTAGTGGCACTAAGCCATGGCTTCCTGTAGACGAGCAGCATAAGCAGCAATCTGTAAAACAGCAAACACATGATCATGATTCTATTTTAAATGCTTATCGTGAATTTATGGCGTGGCGAAAAACAAAAACCGTGCTACTTGAAGGCGATATTGAATTTATTAACACACATGAGCCTGTACTTGCTTTTTACAGAACATTCGAAAATGAAAAAATGTTGTGTGTTTTTAATTTAAGTAGCGCTGAAGCATCGCTATCGATGCCAACTGAAGTATTAACAGAGTTTAGTGAGCTTAGCCACCATAAAGGCCATGTAACGAACGATGAATTACTATTAGCGCCGTTTGCATGCTATTACGCACAGTGCTAATTGATGCTAACCGCTAATTAGTTACAAAAAAGCCCATGTAATAACATGGGCTTTTTTTGTAGGTAAATTTAATGGTTATGGGTTTTACTATTGAGGTAATCGGTAAATGCAAACAACACTCCAGACATCACAAAAGTAACGTGGATTATTACTTTCCATAATAGCTCGTCGTTTGAATGCGCCTCTGAATTTATAAACACTTTTAATAGTTCAACAGCCGATATTGCAACGATTGCGCTGATAAGCTTCATTTTCAGCCCTGAAAACCCCACTTTACCCATCCAAGATGGCTTATCTTCATGATTATCTATACCTAGTTTAGAAACAAAGTTTTCGTATCCACTAAATATAATAATTAACAATAAGCCTGCAAGTAACGCTGTATCAACCAGCGTCAATATGCCTACTAGTAAATCTTGGCTTGATGCGGTAAAAGTAGCGATCCCCATTAAATAAAGTTGTTTAAAAAACTTTATTAATAACAAAATAACTGCAAACAAAAGGCCAACAAAAAAAGGCGCTAACAACCAACGTCCTTTAAAAATAAACGACTCCAATGCATGCTCTATTTTATTGGTTGATTGAATGTTTTTTTTGGGTGTAACGGGAGTGTTAGGTGTCATTTATTATTCTATGAATTAAAAAAAAGGCGACAGTAACGTATTAATTAAGGTTATACAAATAATTATAAAAAAACGGCTCATAAATAAACTTATCTTTACGATAAATATATTTCGTTATCTTTTATTTAAAATTCGATTAAATTCAGCATACCAACAGAAGCGTTCTGCTTGGACATGTTTGTTTAATAGCGACAATCACCGCTATAAAACCATTTTTTAGGAATAAACGAATGAAAAAAGCATTACTTGCATCACTTACAGCGTCACTATTTGCAGTATATGCAACATACTCAGTAGCAGACGACACACCAGTAGCATCAGCACAAATGGTAAAAGAGTACACTGAGATGTGTGTTAACTGGGCTAAAGACGACGATGTAATGAATGAAGACCTTTACGCGTATGTTTTAAATTGCGTAAATGATGAGCTTGAATCAGAAGGCTATCAAAAAGTAACTTCTGTAAAAATCTAACCCTGACTCAAAGGTATGCTTTAAGCCTGCCTTTGAGGCTAGCTATGCTTAGCTAATTGAACAGCCAAAAAGCCGTTGCGAGCACAATTACTAAGCATAAAAAAACCGGAATAGACACATGCTGTGCATTCCGGTTTTTTGTAACTATAAGGTGTTAAAAACGCGCTTTAGTTACTTTTCATCTTTTTTTGCTTTTGCTTTAGGTTTTGCTTTAGCAGGGGCTTTTTTAGCAGCAGCTTTCTTTTTAGGTGCAGCTTTTTTCTTAGCTTCTTCTACCCACTTACCTGCTTCATAATGAGCAGTCCAACCAGTTGCTTTGCCGTCTATCTCAGTCATAACATACTGCGCTTTGTTTTTACGACTGTAGCGCACAACAGCAAGATTACCATCTGGGTCTTGACCTGGTGCGTCCGCTAAATAGTAGAATTTAGGGGATATACGATCTCTAAATCGTTTTAACTCTTCAACCTTAGGGGCTCGAGTTTCACGCGATTTAGGGAATGTATTTGCAGCTAAAAAAATACCTGCAGCACCATCACGTAATACAAAATAGGCTTCTGATTTTTCACATTCTAATTCAGGAATATGAACTGGATCTTCTTTAGGCGGAGCAGCTTCACCATTCTTTAGTAACTTACGTGTATTTTTACACTCTTCGTTATTACAGCCAAAGTACTTACCAAAACGTCCAGATTTAAGTTCCATGTCTGAGCCGCATTTATCACACTCAATAATTGGACCGTCATAACCTTTAATCTTAAACGTGCCTTGCTCAACAATATGCCCTTTACACGCAGGGTTGTTACCACATACATGTAACTTGCGGGTCTCATCGATTAAATACGAATCCATCGCTGTTTCACAAACGGGACAGCGCTTCATTTGCATTAATTTTTCTGTTTCTTCATCTTCAACATCAGCGGCAACCGCTTCATCGCCCGACACTAAATTCATAGTAGTAGTACAACGTTCTTTAGGTGGTAAGTTATAACCTGTACACCCTAAGAAAACACCCGTTGATGCCGTGCGGATACCCATTTTACGGCTACAGGTAGGGCACTCTATATCAGTTTCAACCATTTCATTAAGACGCATACCACCTTGTTCTGGTTCGTCTTTTGCAATGGTTAATTGTGTTGAAAAATCAGCGTAAAACTTATCCAGTACTTGCGTCCATACACGCTCACCTTCTGCTATATCATCTAAACGGCCTTCCATTTTTGCTGTGAAATCAAAGTTCATTAAATCGGTAAAGTTTTCAACCAGACGATCGGTTACAATTTCACCCATTTTTTCAGCAAAGAAACGACGGTTTTCTACCCGCACATAGCCACGGTCTTGTATTGTAGAAATGATAGAAGCATAAGTAGATGGACGACCTATTCCTCGTTTTTCTAACTCTTTTACCAAACTTGCCTCACTAAAGCGCGCAGGTGGCTTAGTGAAGTGCTGTTTAGGATCAAGTTCAACAAGTGTTAGTGTTTCGCCCACTGCAACAGCTGGGAGTGATTGATCTTCTTCGTTCTTCTTACGAACAGCTGGTTGCACTTTGGTCCAACCATCAAAACGAAGCACACGCCCTTTTGCCTTAAGCTGAAAATCGTTAGCCGCAACAGTTAAGGTTGTTAAATCGTACTCTGCAGGTACCATTTGGCACGCTACAAATTGACGCCATATTAATTCGTAAAGCTTTTTAGCATCGGCATCTACACCTTCAAGGTGTCCAGACAGCACAGTAACGCTAGAAGGACGAATCGCTTCGTGTGCCTCCTGTGCATTACCTTTAGAACTGTAGTTAATTGGTTCTTTTGGCAGATATTTTGAGCCAAATTGCTCTGTAACGTATTCACGACACATCTCAACAGCATCTTTCGATAAGTTTGTTGAATCAGTACGCATATAAGTAATATAACCACCTTCGTACAATCGCTGCGCTAGCATCATGGTCTTTTTAACACCATAACCTAAACGTGTACTGGCAGCTTGCTGCATTGTTGATGTGATTAAAGGTGCACTTGGGCGACTTTTACTCGGTTTTTCTTCAACATTAACAACTTTATATTCTGCACTCTCAAGGCTTTTTACCGCCTCTTTGATCTGTGCTTCATTTACAGGTTTAAATGGCTTGTCTGCTTGTTTAGTGACTTCTAAACGTAAGTCAGACTCGCTATTTTTAACATCTGCATGAATATCCCAGAACTCTTCTGGAATAAACGCTTTTATTTCACGCTCACGCTCTACGAGTAATCTTACTGCAACTGACTGTACTCGCCCTGCAGATAAACCACGCGCTACTTTTGCCCACAGAAGCGGCGATACCATAAAGCCCACAACACGGTCTAAAAAGCGACGAGTTTGCTGAGCAAATACCATGTCAGTATTTAGCTCACCCGGTGTTTCAAACGCTTGCTGAATGGCATTTTTAGTAATTTCGTTAAAAACAACGCGTTTGTATTTTTCTGGTTCACCACCGATTATTTCTTGAAGGTGCCAAGCAATTGCTTCCCCTTCTCTATCCAAATCCGTTGCGAGGTATATTTGGTCTGCTTTTTCGGCCAGCTTTTGTAATTCTTGAACAACCTTTTCTTTACCCGGTAGGATTTCGTAATGAGGCTGCCAGCCTTTTTCAGGATCAATCCCCATACGTGCAACCAAGTTTGTGTAATCTCGTTGCTGTTTATAAGCTGCTTTCTCATCCGGTGGCATTTTACGCACTTCTGCTGGCGTTTTAGTTGCCGGCACTTTTGCTTTGCTCGAACCTGAGGTAGGTAAGTCTCGTACATGTCCAATACTGGACTTTACGATAAAGTCATTACCTAAGTATTTATTAATTGTTTTAGCCTTAGCAGGTGACTCTACAATTACTAGCGATTTGCCCATAGTTGCCTATTTCTAACCAAATATTGAAAATGTGTTTACCGCATTAGCGGTGCGAATATTTATAGGTATATCTACAAACACTAGTTGTTACAAGCTTTTAATACAAACTTTTCAGTATTTACTGAATAAACGAACAATTTTTGTTGCTAATTTAGACAAACTGGTGTTTTTAGAATAATTGCTGTGGAATATATAGAACACAAAGAAAAATGCCAACCTAAAGGTTGGCATTTTTTACGATAACTTAAACATCATCGAAAATTGTGATGCCTGTCGAGACCGTTTTACTGGCCCCTAGTTGGTTTTCAAATTCAAAAGTAATACTTAAAACCCCACTTGTTTGGTCGTTACCATCAGTCTCTCGTGAAATTAATACATCTGAGTACATCGGTTTATCTGTGTTGGTATTAGGTATTGTTTCACTGTGACTAATAATTGACAGATCGCCATTGCTCGTTGTTAAAGACACTACCGTGTTTGCAGGTAATGGATTACCAAATTCATCTGTGTAGTGAATACGAACAGCCATTGATGTTAAACCAATGTCCACGGTAAGTGTTTCAGGGTCTGTTTCATCAGGGTCATTAGGATCGAAATCTGGGTTAGCGATTTCAACATTGTTGACAGAAAGGTCTATTGCAGCAACATCACAACGTTCAGTTACATCGGACTCTTCTAACTCTACAAAAGTTCTGTTACCAGATACTGAGCTTGAACAATCCGCAGGAACAAATACTTCAAATGGTGCTGGTAATGCATCCGTTTTAACCACAGAGAAACGCACATATGGTTCATCGCCTGACATAACTAGCTCTATGTTTTTACGAACCTCAACCAACTCTCGTGAACATTCGCCTGCAGCATTTGCAGCTTCGCTACATAATAAACCATTGTATAGGCCGTCAGCCGCATCGTAGATACCGTCGTTGTCTAAGTCACGCCACGTTTCGTTATGGCCACCACGTGAGTTTAACTCTGAACACGCATCTGATACAGGGTCGTAATCATCGCCGCGTGCATCACTACAATCCGCTTTATCAAAGCTGTTATTTTCGTTGTGATCAATAAAGGCTTCAGGTAAATCGTAGCTAGCGTAGTACTCGCCAATATCAAATAAACCATTCGTACGCTTTATATCATCAGTTGATTGCTCATCAACAAAATTCTCTTGACCTTTAGTAACTGCAAGCACACTTACGCGCCCGCCCATTACTACGCCATTTTCGTCATTTTTAGCGCGGGTAATACCATTAATACACGGTGCAGCTGCGCCAAAGTAAGGGTCACAGTTAATTTGGCCTGTTTTAGGATTGATACCCTCAGTTGTAGACGCATTACCGTCGATATCGCCTATTCTGTTGCCCCATTTGTAATCTTCAAATGGGCGGTCACCTTGAGAGCGCCATGTAACAACACAGGTTGCATCGGTTGTTTTACATGTTTCTTCGTTGCTTGAAGAACCAACCACACCGGCTTCTGAAAGCACTGTGGCTTCAACACCGTCACCGTTGTAATTATTAAACTGGTCACCAAAAAATACAGTTAAATCGGTTATGATACCGTTGTAGTAAAGCGAGTTAGTGTTAAATGTTGTTGGGCTTAAATCAAAGCTGTTTTGGTCAGTTACACCCGAGGCAAGTGTAAGCTGAGCAGAAACAGAACTAATTTGCTCAGAAAGTGGGATCAGGTTTAATGTACCCTCTGGGCAAATTTCATTGCTAGGATCAGTTTGGCACAATTGGAAGTCATCAACCCAACACGTTAAATCATCACCCTCTGGAAGTGCTTTAACATCGTCTTTAGACACATAACACGCTTTCACAACTAAAGGCCCAGGCACAATACCTGACGTTACTGTCGTTTGTACCAAACCTTCGTTATCTGTGTTGCCACTGGTAAGCGTTAAATTTGCAGCGCCTACCGAATCTGTTAGTTTAAAGTCTATTCGTTGCTGAGAAGACGCTATATTGTCAGCATCTAAAAGTTTAAAAGTAACGATTGATTGAGTTGGAAGGCCACCTTCGCCTGGTGGAAGCGCAATAAATGTTTCGCTTACATCCACAAATTGAATAGACTGTACTGCAGAACTTTCCACGGGTATAACCGTTGATTCAGTAAAGTTTTGTCCGCCTGTTTCAACAGTAATAGTTACATCATCGTCAATGTTACACCCTGTTGCTCTGTAAGTTGCTGTTGCAATACCATTTGACGATTTTACGCTGTCATCAATGACTGACTCACCAGCAATCGCACAGGTAGAGCTAAATTCAACGTCAGTAGCCGTTAAGTATAAATTACCATCTTCGTCTGTAAGCGTTACTTCAATTACAGTACTACCACCTGCTTTAAGTGGTATTACACTACCGTCATCATTGGTGTTCAAGCCGTTATCAACGCTAAGCGTTAAATTTGCAATACCCACTGCAAAGTTTAAAGATGCACTTTCATCGAGAGCCGTTGCTGTAACGGTTCCTGCGCCACCAGTATTGCCCGGTTGCAGCTTCAATAATGCAATACCAAAGTTATCAGTTAAAGCAGTGCCCGATGAAGGTAAAATTGTACCTAAATTAGTTTCAATATTTACGAGTGCGTTTTTACTGCCTTCGCCACTTTGTTCATTAGTGACTTCTACAAATAGCTCACCCAATTCAGAAGATGAAATACTGTTGGTCACAGTACAACCAGATGCTGCAGATAAAGGGTCTAATTTAACATTGCTTCGGTTATCATCCCAATCAGCATTACAGCCTGTTAGTAGTTTAATAGATACCGAAAATTGCGCTTCATCTTGCGCTGCACCATCACCCGATGAGTAAAAGACAGCCGTGTTGCTAACGCTCGTACCACTTGCTGGAGCGTAACTTGCTACAACTTGGCCAGCACCCGTTGCAACACCACTGCCCAATGTGACGCGAGCTTCGCCTGAATCATCAGTAATTGCCGTGCCAAGCTCTGGCGTTATAACGCCCGTAAAATTGGTATTAAAAGAAATGAGTTTATCCGCAACAGCAACACCATCTGATTTAAGTGTAGCAACAACAACACCAACGTTATCCGCAGTTACAGGGTTAGCACTGTTAAATTTATCACCATTTTGGTCAACAATTTGGACTTCTAAAGTTGTTGAGCCACTCACACCCGTGTCGTCACCTTGGCCACCTGTTGATTGAAATGCAAACGTGGCTGTATACGTTTCATCATCGCCATTGTAGGTGGCAGTAACTTCACCAGCGCCTGCCTCAGAGCCTGCACTTAACTCGATTGTTGCTATGCCATCGTTTTGTGTCAGGGCTGAATCAGGGTTTAAAACCCCTATATCGTCAGCCAACGTAAAGGTAATGCGTTTACCAGCAACAACAGCGCCATCATTGTCTTTTAGGGTTGCACGTAAATCTAATGCCGCAGTATTCGTCACGCTATTTGATTTAGTTGCGTCTGCTTGAGAGTACCCTTGTAGCGTTAACGTGTAAGTTGTTGTATCTGTGTCCGTATCAGTGTCACCAACTGTACCGCTTTTTTCAATTGATCCACCGCCACCACAGGCTGTGAGTAATAAACTGAGCAATAAAATGCCGAGTAGTCGCATTAAAGGCATGAACCTCTCCCTAGCGTTGTTATTATTAACAATATGTTGTTTACCTCATATTAACCTATAACTTAGTCTAAAATCACAGTTTTTTATTACTTTTTTGTACAAAAATATTTCGTGTAAATACTAATTTTTTCTGTAGTAAATAATTTCTTACTGGTAGTCTATGGCAAATTTATAAAAAGTAGATTCGGTGTATGTCAAAAATCGGTACGTTAAGTTTAACTACTCGCATCATGATTGGTATGGTGCTTGGTGTTACAGTTGGTTTTATATTTCAAGCAATCTTAGCTGGTCAAGACGATTATCTAATCCCTCTTGGATTATTCTCTTTGCCAATTAAAGCCTTTTTTGTTGACGGCATTTTTCATGTGGGTGGGCAAATTTTTATTGCCAGCCTAAAAATGCTCGTTGTTCCTCTTGTTTTTGTGTCCTTGGTATGTGGTACCTGCAGCTTAAGTGACCCTAAAAAATTAGGCCGATTAGGTGGAAAATCGATTGGCTTGTATTTGATTACAACTGCAATCGCTATAACGGTTGCTATGACTCTTGCCTTATTATTTAACCCAGGTGAAGGCATTGGCTTGCCATCTCAAGCAAGTTACGATGCGAAGGAAGCTCCGACCCTCGCTCGTGTTATTATTGATATGTTTCCAACCAACCCGTTTGAAGCAATGGCAAAAGGCAACATGTTACAAGTGATTGTATTTGCATTACTATTTGGTATTGCTATGGCTTTAAGTGGCTCAGCAGGTAAACGTGTTGCAGCCGTTTTTGAAGATTTAAACACCGTTATCTTAAAGTTAGTAACGTTACTAATGAACATTGCCCCTTACGGTGTGTTCTTTTTAATGGCCAAACTATTTACTACGATTGAACTTAATTTGATTGTAAGCTTAGCTAAATACTTTGGTGTTGTTGTATTAGCGCTATTGTTTCATGCCTTTGTAAACTACACCTTATTATTAAAGCTCTTAACCGGCTTAAACCCTGCCACTTTCTTAGCAAAAATGAAACACACGTGTTTATTTGCCTTTAGTACATCAAGCTCTAGTGCAACCATGCCAATAACACTTGAAACTGCAACTAAAAAGTTAGGTGCTAGTAATTCTGTCGCATCATTTACTATTCCGCTCGGTGCGACTATTAACATGGACGGCACTGCAATCATGCAAGGTGTTGCTACGGTATTTATTGCACAGGTTTTTGCAGTTGATTTAACGGTATCGGATTACTTAATGGTAATATTAACAGCTACGCTTGCGTCTGTAGGAACGGCGGGTGTACCGGGCGTTGGTTTAATTATGCTAGCAATGGTGCTTAACCAAGTTGGTTTACCGGTAGAAGGAATCGCCATAATTATTGGTGTAGACAGACTATTAGATATGACTCGTACTGCTGTAAATGTTACAGGCGACTGTATGGTTACTTGCGCGGTTGCTAAAAGCGAAGGTGAGTTAGATGAAGCTATATTTAACGACCCTAACGCTGCAAAAGATTTAGAGGATTACCATAAGTCGATTGACTAATGGCCATGCAGTTTTAAAGCTATAAAAAAACCCTGATAGTTATCAGGGTTTTTTATGCGTAACACTTTATGCCGTACTTAAGGATTTAGTGATTTAAACTTAGACAGCAAGTTTATGCCTATTTTATTAACGCCACTACTTAATCCAAGCGCAAATTTATCGCTTAGTCCTTTTTTTACTTTGTATTTTATTTTGTATATTTGACGTTCGCTTTGCTGTTCAAGTAATGCATCGTCGCTTGTTTTAATTACGTCAACTAATCCTTTTTCTATTGCTTGCGTTGCAAACCAATGTTCACCCGTTGCAACTTGGTCTATATTTAAACTTGGGCGCTGTGAACTGACAAACGTTTTAAATAAATCATGAGTTTGTTCAATTTCATCTCTAAATTTTTCACGCGCTTTGTCTGTGTTTTCACCAAACAAGGTCAAGGTTCGTTTAAATTCTCCTGCGGTAATTTGTTCAAACTCAACATCATTCTTTTTCAAGATTTTATTAAAATTTGGAATTTGTGCTATCACACCAATTGAGCCAACTATTGCGAAAGGCGCTGCCAATATTTCATCAGCTACACAAGCCATCATGTAACCACCACTCGCTGCTACCTTATCGATTGACACACTCAGTGGTATACCTGCCGATTTAATGCGTTGCAATTGCGATGCAGCAAGCCCATAGCCATGGACTACCCCACCACCACTTTCTAAGCGAATGAGGACTTTATCTTTTTTAGGGTCTGCAATTGAAATAATTGCCGTAATTTCTTCTCTTAAACTTTCAACTTCATGTGCATCCATGCTGCCAATAAAATCAACAACATAAAGGCGAGGTTTTGAGCCTTCTTTATCTGACTTTTTGTCGAGCGCTTTTCGCTCTTTATCGTGCGCTTTAAGTTCTTTTTTACTTAATGTATTTTGTAAAAAATCCTCTTTAAGCTCACTCAACTGAGCCGACACATCATCAATTTGTATTTCACCCTTTTTTGCTTTTGGCTTCACAGCAGCGCCAACAAGCATCATTAAAATAACTCCTATCGCAATAACAAAGGTAACTGTTTTGGCGAAAAACAAACCGTACTCGTATAAAAATTCCAACTGGTTTCTCCGATTTTAAATTTACGCTAATTTATCATGCTTTTAAGCAAAAAAAAGCCACTTTAAAGTGGC
>NZ_PNDV01000056.1:0-664 GCF_005930865.1 Pseudoalteromonas sp. S554
TTATCGTAAATCATAAGCGCGTGCAACGCTTGATGGGCGAACTTGGCTTGAAATCAAAAGTCAGACCTAAACGCTACACCTCTTACAAAGGTGAAGTCGGTAGAATCGCTGAAAATATTCTCAAACGTGAATTTACGGCAAAGAAGCCCAATCAAAAATGGGTGACCGATGTCACTGAATTTAAAGTCAATGGAGAAAAGGTATACCTGTCACCGGTAATAGACCTATTTAACCAAGAAGTGGTCAGCTATGAGGTAAGGACATCTGTCACGCTACCACTAGTGACTGACATGCTTAAAGCCGCAACAGCAAAGCTGTTGAAGCATGAGAGACCACTCATCCACTCAGACCAAGGTTGGCAATATCAAAATAAACGATATCAACAACACCTGAAAAAGCATGGGCTAATTCAAAGTATGTCTCGAAAAGGAAACTGCTTAGACAATGCCGTTGCAGAAAACTTCTTCGGCATATTAAAAACTGAGATGTATCACAATGAGACGTTCAAGGACGCAAATGAACTCATTGAAAACATCAAAGAATACATCGATTATTACAACAACGAACGCATTAAGCTAAAACTAAAAGGCCTGAGTCCGATACAATATCGAAATCAGGCCTTGGTTGCCGCTTAGAAATGAGTCCAACTTATTGGGGTCACTTC
>NZ_PNDV01000057.1:0-27048 GCF_005930865.1 Pseudoalteromonas sp. S554
CGTTATCGGGGCGCAATTGGTTTAATAATCAACGCTTATTATCTTCAATTGGGTATATTTCACCAGCTCAATATGAAACAGACTACTATGATAATTTAAACGAGTCAGGTAAAGTGGCCTGACTTAAACAAACTGGTCTCCGATGAACTCGGGGCGATTCAAAGGTTATTCTTATTTGTTTTTATTTAAAAATTAAAACCTGTTCCGAAAAGTTGTTAAGTAGGCGCTATTGTTGTGAACTTGATGAGAGATTTTTATTAAACTCCGTTATACTTCTTACAATTGAATATGCCAAATGAAGTAAATAGGCCGCTAACAGCAATGAGCACAGACATTCTTTTTCATACTATTTTTCCGCACGAAACCAGTCAAACATGGGTTGTATTTGTCCATGGCGCTGGGGGAAGTTCGGCAATTTGGTTTCGTCAGCTCAAAGCTTATAAAAAAGAATACAATGTATTGTTGCTAGATCTTCGTGGTCACGGTAAATCAAATAACTTAGTACAAAATTTTGTTGATAATAATTATTCGTTTAATAACGTCTCTAAAGATATTATTGATGTGTTAGACCATAACAATATCACCAGCGCACACTTTGTTGGTATTTCATTGGGCACAATACTCATTCGTAATATTGCTGAAATTGCGCCGCAATATGTTTCTAGCATGGTGCTAGGTGGCGCGGTAACTCGCTTTAATACTCGCAGTAATACTTTGGTTTATTTAGGTAATACCTTTAAGCATTTCTTGCCGTATATGTGGCTATACCGTTTATTTGCTTTTATTATGATGCCGAAAAAGCGCCATAAAGAATCTCGGCTTTTGTTTGTTCGTGAAGCAAAACGTTTGTGCCAAAAGGAGTTTATAAAATGGTTTAAATTAGCCATGGATGTAAACCCCTTAATGCAGTATTTCAAAGAAAAAGACATCGATATCCCCATTCTTTACATTATGGGTAAAGAAGATCATATGTTCCTTGGCCCTGTTAAAGAAATGGTTAAACGCCATAAAAATAGCGTACTGCAAACTATTCACCATTGCGGCCATGTTTGTAATGTGGAACGCCCAGACTTATTTAATCAACACTCGCTTGCTTTTATCGCCCAGCAAAACCGTTAAGGGTTGTCGCTTTTAAAAAGCGTTCAATTAATGGCAAGTCTCAAAAACTTATAACAACCATTACTTGTTGATTGGAAGCGGTCATTCTTTTGTCTCTCTCCTTAAGTTAAAAGCACTGCCTTGTTTCACGCCACACCCTTTTACACATAGTAAAATACCTAGATTAAATATAATTTTATAATTGGCAATCACTTACACAGTTTGTTACTAATAGATGTTCCAAAAAAAGAACGCACTCATGTTAACTATAAGGGTGTAATTTGAGCAAGTTACTAGAATGCAGGGAAATGTGTGAGAACATGTTTAGTTTTAATATTATTACTTCTTAATGGGTGTTCTCCAGTTTGGGAGGAGCAACCTTATAAAGTGTATTACATCGACGGTACCAAAAGGTTAGGTTATAGCCTTGGTCGGGGCACATATATTGGGCGACTCAATGAACCAATAAATATTAATTCGAACGAACAATATATTTCGGTTTATGCTTGCCCGCATAAAATTTGTGCTTTTTACTATATTGATAAAACCAAAGATAACAAGTTCGCTGAGCACAATGAGTTTGTTTATGGGCCATACACAAAAGCTCAATTTGCAGCGATAGCCAAAAAGTTAGGGTTACCGACTACGAATTTCAGCGTTAAGACCGCAATTTAATAAAGGCTAAAACGTTACTTATATTTTCACCGGCTACAATAGCGCCAAATCAGTTAACTAAAACGCATTTAAAGTTTATAAGTACAGAACTTAAATAAAAACAAAGGCAGTAAAGAGAGTTAGCATGGATAAAAAGAAGGTGATTGATTTATTTTGTGCTATTTGTTGGAGGAATAGTGCTTTTACTATTGAATATAAATTGAATGTTTTTCTTTCGAGATGAAATAAAAGGAATTTAATAAATGGCACTTTTATCGATTTCAGTGGGCGTTGCGTTTTTTGCAGTTGCTATTATTTGGTTTGGGTTTAGCGCTATATTTGGCCAAATGGAAAATTCAGGTTTTGCATTTGGTTTTATATTAGGTGTGTTTCCTGCGTTTATTGGCTTGGTTTTAATAGTGCCTAGTACGCTTTACCGAACTGTTTTTGTATTTGCCCAAAAGCCTGAGCAAACCCTGAAGGAAAAGGTTATTTTATCGCTTGGTTTGTTTATAACTTTGCTGTGCTTTAGTGCGCTTATTAAGTTAGCTTTTACATAACAAATAACTTAAGCGTTACTAAGTATTTTACTTTATGCTTCCTGAGTAACTCTTATAGTAAAAGCTATCACTTATCTTGCTGACAACTGATAGCTCTTAACTTTTATTCTTCTATCGCACTTACAATAAAATACGGATTTAAGTACTCATCTTTGGTGTTATAAATAAGCGGGCTGCCATCAAGTTTAGTGACTTTTGCACCGGCTATTTCGGCGATAGCATGGCCTGCGCCGGTATCCCATTCACAGGTTGGGCCTAAGCGCGGGTAAATATCGGCGCTGCCTTCGGCAACTAAACACAGTTTTAGTGAGCTGCCTTTTGAGACCATTTCTACGTCGTCAAAGCGTTTTACAAATTCGGCTAAATCGGGTGATGGGTGCGAGCGGCTGCCTACAACACGTATTAACCCTTTATTAGGTTTGGTGGTTACTTTAAGCTCAATGCGCTCATCGCCTTTATCTTTAAACGCGCCAATGTCGTTACTGGCTAAGTACGATACGCCAAGCGCGGGCGCATCAACGACAGCAAGCACAGGTTTGCCGTTTTCGATTAGGGCTATATTTACGGTAAATTCGCCGTTCTTTTTAATAAACTCTTTAGTGCCGTCGATTGGGTCTACTAACCAGTAGCTTTTCCATGTTTGACGAATGTCCCAGCTTATATCAGCGTTTTCTTCGCTAAGTATAGGTGTGTCGGGTGTGAGCTGTTTTAGCCCTGTCACAATGACTTTATGAGCTGCTAAATCGGCGTCGGTTACTGGGCTTTCATCGGCTTTGTATTCAACGTTAAAGTCCTTTTCGTAAATCCCCATTATGGCTTGGCCTGCTTTGCGGGCAAGGATGAGGGTTTCTTCTAGTAGCTCGGTTTGGTTCATTGGGGTTAACCTATAATATGCTTTTGTTTTAGATACGTTATCAGTTGTGTAACCGATTGGTCTAGGGTGTTTTTACTGGTATCTAAAATTATTTCTGGCTTTGTGGGTACTTCGTAGTTTGAGTCGATGCCAGTAAAGTGTTTTATCTCTCCTGCGCGTGCTTTTTTGTATAGCCCTTTTGGATCGCGGCTTTCGCATACATCAAGCGGAGTATCTATAAATACTTCAATAAACTCTCCGTCGTCTACTAAATTGCGCACCATGTCACGTTCAGCTCTAAACGGCGATATAAACGCAGTAAGTACTAACAAGCCTGCGTCGGTCATTAGTTTTGCGGTTTCGCCTACACGGCGAATGTTTTCTATGCGGTCTTCATCGCTAAAGCCTAGGTCTTTACATAAGCCGTGGCGTACGTTGTCGCCATCGAGCAGGTAAGTGTGTACGCCTTGCTGATTAAGCGCTGCTTCGAGTGCGTTGGCTACGGTGCTTTTACCTGAGCCTGAAAAACCTGTAAACCATAAAATAGCCGGCTTATGTTTTTTTTGCTCGCTACGTTGTGCTTTAGTGGTTGCGTAGTTATGCCAAACTATATTTTCATCCATAGTGATGTGTCTCTTATGCTGTTTGCGCCAGTATTAAAAAGGAAATACCAGCGGGATCAGGGTTAATACCGTGATTGAATAAATAATAGAAAGGGGCAAGCCCATAACAATGTAATCTTTTAAGCGATAATTACCCGCGCTATACACCATTAAATTTGTTTGATACCCAAATGGCGATATAAAACTTGCCGATGCGCCAAAAGCAACCGCCATAATAAAGGGTAGCGGGTCTACATTAAAGCCAACAGCCAATGAGTAAGCAACCGGAAATGAAAGTGCCGCTGCCGCATTATTTGTAATAAGTTCGGTAAATAATACGGTCATTAAAAATATGGCTATAAATGCGCCGTAAGGACCAAAGTCGCCAAGTACCATAAATAGCGCACTCGATATTTGCCCAGCAAGTCCCGTGCCTATCATTAATTTTGCAAGCCCAATAGCGCTACCTACTACAACAAGTAACTCAAGCGGAAATCGGCGTTTTATTTCGTTTAGCTTTATGGTGCCGCTGAGCATTAAGCCAATAAGTAATACCAATAAGCCTTTTACTAACGGCACTACCCCAAAAATACTTAAACCCAATACACCCGCAAAGCTGAGTAATACAATATTAGATTGTTTGGGCGCAAGGTGGGTTTGTAAATCAAGGCCTGAAATATATACAAACTCACGCTTTAAATTAGGTAGGCTGTAAAAGTTTTTGCCGGGTGCCAAAATGAGTGAATCGCCTGCTTGTAATTGTACTTGGCCAAGGCCGCCTTGAAGGCGGTCGTGCCCACGGCGAATAGCAATAACAGCAGCGTGAAACTGTTCGCGAAAGCGTATTTCTTTTACTGTTTTGCCTATAAATTTAGACGACTGACTTACGACCACTTCAACCAAGTGTTCTATGTCTTTTTCGTGGTTATCGTGTACTACTTTTAAACCATCAAAGCGTGTTAATAGAGGGACTGATTTAATGTCGCCTACAAATAATAAAATGTCGTTTTGTTGAATAATTTGCTGAGGCGTTACTGCGCATATGCGTTCGTTATTACGAATTATTTCAGCTAGGAACAAGTCTTTTAAATCGCGTAGGCCGTTTTCTTCTACTGTGCGACCTATTAATTTTGAGCCTGTTTGTACTTTACCTTCAAGGTAAAAAGGAACAACTTCCTGATCGCTTTTGCCGTTGTCAGGCAAGTATTTAAACATTACCAAAATAGTAATAAGGCCAACGCTAAGCGCGCCTAAACCCACTAAGGTAAAGTCGAAAAAGCCCAGTGGCTGCATACCTGCATCGACCGCAAAGCCGTTAACAATGAGGTTTGTTGAAGTACCAATGAGTGTAATGGTGCCACCTAAAATAGCAGTGTACGACAGCGGTAATAATAGCTTTGAGGGTGAATGGTTTGGGTTATCTTTTATTGCGGTAATGAGTGAGGCAACAACCGCCGTATTATTGGTAAATGACGATAAAAATGCAGTAGAAATCCCCAGCTTTGTTACCGACTTAACTAAGCTACCTTTAGATAACGACATGGATAGCTTTTGAATTAACGTGGTTTTTTCGATTGCAATCGACACTAATACGAGGAGTACTAAGGTAATAAGTGACGGATTGGCGTAGTTAACTAGCATGTTTTCAAGGTCAATTAGCCCGGCTAAGTAGCTGGTGCCAATAGCGCTTACAAATAACCATGCTGGATTAATGCGGGTGCCAAAAAGGCACCCGACTAAGGTAAGCATTATGCCTGTTAAAACTAGCTGCTCTACCATGCTTTATTATTCCTAACAGACATTAATAAACTTACAGTTTCGAAATATCAAGCGCTTGCCAATGCGGGAAGTGCTTGCGTACTAAGCTATTAAACTCAACTTCAAAGTCACTGAAATCGCTTTTACTTTTCTCGCTTTGTAGTACGTGTTCAATCATACCGGCTGCTACCGTTAAGTTAGATAAACGGTCAATTAGAATGAAAGAGCCTGTTTCGTGGTTATTGTGGTACTCGTCGGCCAAAATAGTTTCGGTTAGCTCAAGCGTTACAATAGCAATTTCGTTTAGCTGTAATGAATCGGCAGAGCCGTGTTCAAGCGTGTTTACATCAATAGTGTGGTCAATCTTTTTAACCACAGCCGATGTGTTTTTGCTGCCTAGTTTTAGGTTGTAGTTTTTACCTAGCACTAATGGCGATTCGTGCATCCATACAATTTTAGCCTGAAGCTGATTAGTAACAGCGGCAGTTGAACTTGCCGGTACGATTACGTCGCCGCGGCTAATGTCTATTTCACTGTTTAGCGTAATAGTAATTGCTTGGCCTGCTTCTGCTGTGTCTAGGTTGCCATTAAAAGTGACAATTTCTTTAATGCTTGATGTTTTACCCGACGGTAATACTTTTACAGCGTCGCCTACTTGTAGCTTGCCCGATGCTAATGTGCCCTGAAAACCACGAAAGTTTAAGTTAGGGCGTATTACATATTGCACGGGTAAACGTGCTTCAAAACCGGTATCGGTTTCAGCCGCTGGCGAATCTTCTAATAGCTCAAGCAGTGGTTTGTCGGTGTAATACGGAGTATGTGCAGAGCGCGTTACTACGTTGTCGCCTTTAAGTGCCGACATAGGCACAAACTTGATGTTTGTTACATTTAGTTGCTCAGCAAATTTAAGGTAATCGGCTTTGATTTTTTCATAAACGGTTTCGTCAAAATCAACGATATCCATTTTATTAATGGCTACAACAAACTGTTTAATACCTAGCGAGTCACAAATAAAGCTATGGCGTTTAGTTTGTACTTGCACGCCGTAACGCGCATCAACCAAAATAATGGCGACATCGCTTGTTGATGCACCCGTTACCATGTTGCGTGTATATTGCTCGTGCCCTGGTGTGTCGGCAATAATAAATTTACGCTTAGCCGTTGAAAAGTATCGGTACGCTACGTCAATGGTAATACCTTGTTCGCGTTCAGCTTGTAGGCCATCTACTAGTAATGCAAGGTCAAGATCTTCGCCTGCATTACCTACTTTTTCGTTGTCTTTGTGAAGCGCTGCTAGCTGATCTTCATAAATTTGGTGGCTGTCGTGTAATAGGCGGCCAATCAGTGTTGATTTACCATCGTCTACGCTGCCACAGGTAAGCATACGTAATAAGCTTTTGTCTTGTTGGCGTGCTAGGTATGCGTCTATGCCTATTTCTTTTACTTCGTTAAATGTATCGTTATTTTGGCTAGACATTAGAAATACCCCTCACGTTTTTTCTTCTCCATTGAGCCTGCTGAGTCATGGTCAATAACGCGGCCTTCGCGTTCTGATGATGTAGATAGCAGCATTTCTTCAATAATTTCGGTTAGTGTACTGGCTGTAGATTCAACGGCGCCGGTTAGTGGGTAACAGCCTAATGTACGAAAACGGACCGATTTCATTTGTGGTACTTCGCCTTCTTCAAGTGGCATACGTTCGTCATCAACCATGATAAGTGTGCCGTCACGTTCAACTACAGGGCGCTCTTTAGCTAGGTAAAGCGGAACCATTTCGATGTTTTCTTGATAAATGTATTGCCAAATATCAAGCTCAGTCCAGTTAGATAACGGGAATACACGAATGCTTTCGCCTGGGTTTACTTGACTGTTATAAGTATTCCAAAGCTCTGGACGTTGGTTTTTTGGATCCCAACGATGGTGCTTGTCGCGGAACGAGTACACACGCTCTTTTGCACGTGATTTTTCTTCGTCGCGGCGAGCGCCACCAAAGGCTGCATCAAAACCGTATTTGTTAAGAGCTTGCTTTAACCCTTGGGTTTTCATTATGTCGGTATGCTTACCAGAGCCATGAGTAAAGGGGCCAACGCCCATTGCTAAGCCTTCTGGGTTTTTGTGTACCAGTAGGTCAAAGTCGTACTCTTTTGCTATGCGGTCGCGAAATTCAATCATTTCACGAAACTTCCAGTCGGTGTCTACGTGTAATAACGGAAACGGAATTTTTGCAGGGTAAAACGCTTTACGCGCTAAGTGCAGAAGTACCGACGAGTCTTTACCAATTGAGTAAAGCATTACTGGGTTCTCAAACTCAGCGGCGACTTCGCGCATGATTTTGATACTTTCAGCTTCAAGTTGCTGAAGATGAGTTAAAGCCATTGTTAGTCGTCCTACTAAAATGATTAAAAGTTATAAAATTAAATTTGGTTACTAATGTGCTATATCGGTTAACGGTTGCGCATAGCTACTTGTTTGGTTGTTTTGCCCAAACCACGCAAGCTGCGAGTGTAAGGCAGCTACTTCACCAATAATAAGTAATGCTGGCGATACAATCCTGTTGCGTTCAATTAAATTGGCAAGCTCACCTAATTGGCCTGTTACTACACGTTGATTTTTGCGCGTGCCATTTTCGATCACGGCAACTGGCGTGTCGGCTTTGCGGCCATGCTGTAATAGTTCTGCTTGAATGTGTGGTGACTTAATTACGCCCATGTATATAGCAAGTGTTTGGTTTGGTTTAGCCAGTGATTGCCAATCAAGTTCTTGGCCGTCTTTTTTACAGTGCCCTGTTACAAACTGAATAGCTTGGGCATGATCGCGATGCGTAAGCGGAATACCTGCATACGCACTACACCCTGCTGCAGCTGTAATACCCGGTACTATTTGGTAATTCACCTTGTTGGCAGCTAGTACTTGTACTTCTTCACCGCCTCGGCCATAAATAAAGGGATCTCCTCCTTTAATTCGGCATACTTTTTTACCTTGTTTAGCTAGGTCAACCAACATTTGGTTAGTGTCTTCTTGAACAACACTATGGTCGCCTAAGCGTTTACCAACACAAATTAGGTCTGCATCACGACGAACAAGCTCCATAATTTCGTCAGACACTAAAAAGTCGTAAACAACTACATCAGCCTGTTGCATAAGTTGCAGTGCTTTAAGGGTTAAAAGTTCTGGGTCGCCAGGGCCTGCCCCTACCACATAAACTTCGCCCTCGGGCTCGGCTTTAGCGTCTAGCATTTGTTCAAGTTGTTGCTCAGCACCTTGGGTGTCGCCGGTTTGTACTTTACTCACAACTGATGAGTCGAACACGCCTTCCCAAAATTGGCGGCGATCAGAAAAGTGCTTAAAGCGCTGTTTTACTTTATCTCTAAAGCCACCCACCAGTGTGGCAAGTGGGCCAATGTGTTGTGGTATTAATGTCTCTAACTTTTCGCGTAAACGGCGTGCCAGTACAGGGGCTGTTCCCGCACTCGAAATAGCAATTGTAATAGGGTTACGGTCAACAATAGAAGGAAATATAAACGTACATTTAGGTTGGTCATCAACCACGTTTACAAACACATTGCGAGCATTGGCAAGCTCAAACACCGTGTTGTTAACTTCGTCTCGATCGGTTGCTGCAATAACTAGCATTTTTCCGTCTAGGTGTGATTCGTCAAAGTAAGCGTCTATTAGGGTCACTTCGTTGTGTTGTGCGTGTTCTTTTAATTCGTCACAAAACCAAGGTGCCACTAAGGTTACTGCTGCACGGGCTTTTAAAAACGCGCGACACTTGCGTAATGCGACCTCTCCACCGCCAACAACCAATACAGGTTTGTTGTCGAGTTTGGTAAAGATAGGTAAATATTGCACGTTGGTAACACCCCTAAACAATTTTATAAAACGCTTTAATCTGTTGCGCAGAATATAGCGGCTATGTGTAAGTAAAAAATAATTAAAACCAAGTTGATATAACCAAAAGTTATATTGGGTAGCGGTTTTAAGCCTAAGACTGAGTTAACAAGGGATTGCGGCTAGTTACAAGTAAAATAATAAGCTTAGAGTGTTTGGTTATGAGCTATAGCGAGTTTTTTTTAATTTGTTAATATGAGGCATATTAATTTTACCCAAGCAGGGCAAGGGAGTCCGTATGACAAAACAACAAGATGCATTACTCGCAGTAGAGCTTATGGATTTAACTAGCTTAAACACAAGCGACACAACAAAAGACATTCAAGCTCTGATCAATAGTATTAGGCCTGCACTAGGCACGCCAGCTGCGGTGTGTGTGTTTAGCGATTTTGTAGACGATGCAAAAATAGCGCTTGCTGCACGAGAGCTTAGCCACGTTAAAGTAGCAACGGTGACTAACTTTCCAACGGGTGACGCCCTGCTGAGCGATGTGATAAACGAAACACTTATAGCCATTGATCGCGGCGCAGATGAAATAGACCTCGTTATCCCTTATAAAAAACTAGCAGCAGGTGATACGCAAGCCACGCTTAAGTACATAAGTGAAAGTAAAAAAGCGTGCGGCACTCAAGCTCAGCTAAAAGTAATTGTAGAAAGTGGTGAGCTAAAAACAGAGTCGTTGATTGCTCAAGCGACCGAACTGGCTATTAAAGGCGGCGCTGATTTTGTAAAAACGAGTACAGGCAAAGTCGCTATAAATGCGACGATTGAGTCAACTAAGGTAATGTTAACGACCATTAAAAATTCAGGTAAACGTGTTGGTTTTAAAGCTGCCGGCGGTGTTAAAACGGTGGCTGATGCCAGTGAATATTTAGCACTAGCCCGTTCAATAATGAGCGATGACTATCTACAAGCCACCACATTTAGGTTTGGTGCTTCAAGCCTATTAAGCGTTGTATATAAAGTATTAGAGAAATAAAGGACAAATAATGAGAGCAAGAAATTCAGGGATGCAAAGTTTGGTTAATAATTTAGTTAAAGGTGCCTTTGTTGTTGGTGTAATTGGGTTTGGATTAACCGCATGCACTAACCCAAGTACGCCAGCGGGTGAAGAGGGCTATGTTTACGAAAAACCACGAGTATTTGGTGAAGGTGGTTACCAAGGCACCATGATAGGGCCTGCTAATTATGGTATGTCATTACTGCGGAATGAAGTGGTAAACATAGATATGCGGCCCAATACGTATACCGAAACATTTAGAATATTAGCTAATGATGATTTAAACATAAAATTTGATTTTCATGCTGTGATTGCCATTCAAAGTGGTTCAGTGCAAACCGTTGTTGAACAATATGGAGCAGAAAACTGGTACAAACGTTTTGTGCGTGAAACGTTCAGAACTTACGTAAGAGATACGGTGCAGAAATACGACAGTGGTGAACTTAAAACAAACCGCGAAAAAATAGCCCAAGAGGTCACACTGCGTTTACAAAATTATTTATCAACCACCCCCTTTAAGCTTGCCAATGTAGTTGTAGGTAATATTAACTACCCCGATATTGTTGCTAATGCGGTAGAGAAAAAACTAGCTGCGCAGCAGTTACTTGCTGAAAAAGAAACACAAAAAGAAATTGCGCGTAAAGATGCAGAAATACGTGTTGAAGAAGCAAAAGGTATAGCGCAGGCACAAAAAATTATTAACGCTACGCTTACGGCTAATTATTTACAACATGAAGCCATAAATGCGCAAATAAAAATGGCCGAGTCGCCAAACCATACAACGGTTTATATTCCTGTGGGTAATAATGGCGTGCCACTTGTTAAAGGGGCGAATTAAGCCTTTTTAATATTAAGTACTTAATTGTTTATAGAGATTTTGCATTGCGGGTATCTTTTAGGCTTGTGTAAATGATTTGCGTAAGTATAATAGGCATCCACTTTGCAGGGGCGTAGTTCCAATTGGTAGAACAGCGGTCTCCAAAACCGACGGTTGGGAGTTCGAATCTCTCCGCCCCTGCCAATTTACTCATTAATATGAGTAAGTCTGGGGTTAAAAATCGGTTTAAATAAGTCTGTTTTTAAGTTTAGATTTTAATGGATTAACCCTGCCATTGTGTAGGGTTGTTGTGTCTGTAGTTAAGGTAATAATATTATGAGCACGAATGTAGAAACACCATCAAGCGGGATGGAGTCAGTGAAGTGGTTAGTAGCAATCGCGCTACTTGCAGGCGCAGTTGTTGGTAATCATATGTATGCAGATCAGTCTGTATTACTACGTGCTATCGGCGTTGTTGTTGCAATAGCGGCCGGATTAGCCATTGCCTCACAAACTTTTAAGGGACGTACCTTTCTTGCTTTCGCTAAAGAAGCTCGAATTGAAGTACGCAAAGTTATTTGGCCTACGCGTCAAGAAACTACCCACACGACATTAATTGTAATGGTTGCAACCGTGATTATGGCACTTATCCTTTGGGGATTAGATGGCATTTTATTCCGCGCTGTTGGCTTTTTAACTGGATTGGAGATCTGATCCCATGTCGGATGAGAACAAAGAAATTAAATTACGTTGGTACGTAGTACAAGCATTTTCTGGTTATGAAAAGCGTGTAGCTCAAACGTTAACTGAACACATTAAAATCGAAGGTCTTGAAGAGAGCTTTGGTGAAATATTAGTACCAACTGAAGAAGTGGTTGAGATGCGCGCAGGTCAAAAGCGTAAATCTGAGCGTAAATTCTTTCCAGGCTACGTACTAGTACAAATGGATATGAATGACGCTAGCTGGCACTTAGTAAATAGCACAGAGCGTGTAATGGGCTTCATTGGCGGTACATCTGACCGTCCAGCGCCAATTAGCTCTAAAGAAGCTGATCGTATTCTTAACCGTTTACAAGAAAATGCTGAAGCACCTAAGCCTGCTACATTATTCGAACCAGGTGAAGTAGTACGCGTAACTGACGGTCCATTTGCAGACTTCAGTGGTGTAGTTGAAGAAGTTGACTACGAAAAAAGCCGCGTAAAAGTATCTGTACTTATTTTTGGTCGTTCTACGCCAGTTGAGCTTGAATTTGGTCAAGTTGAGCAAGATAAGTAATTGATTAAAAAAGCTTCACTGCTGAAATTTTAAATTTTGGCACGAAGCTTGAAAAAGGCCGCTGATTATCTTATAATCAGCGGCCTTTTTGTATAAAGGTAAAAATTTATTTTTACAGTACAAAAAGTACGAAACCAATTTTTAAACTGGGAAGCCGTTAGAGTACGCGTCCTCGCGCGCACAAGGCTAAGACCCACCAAATGAGGTATTTATAATGGCTAAAAAAGTTGAAGCTCTAATCAAGCTACAAGTTGCCGCTGGTATGGCTAATCCTAGTCCTCCAGTAGGTCCTGCACTAGGTCAACACGGTGTAAACATCATGGAATTCTGTAAAGCGTTTAACGCACGTACAGAGTCTATCGAAAAAGGCGCTCCAGTTCCTGTAGTGATCTCTGTTTACGGTGACCGTTCATTTACGTTCGACATGAAAACGCCACCTGCTGCTTACTTACTTAAGAAAGCTGCTGGTATCAAGTCAGGCTCAGGCCGTCCTAACACTGACAAAGTAGGCACAGTAACTCGTGCTCAACTTGAAGAGATTGTTGAGACAAAACGAACTGACCTTACAGCTGCCGATATGGACGCAGCGGTTCGCACTATCGCAGGTTCTGCGCGTGCGATGGGCTTGAACGTAGAGGACTAAGAAATGGCTAAATTAACTAAACGTATGCGTACTATCCGCGAAAAAGTGGAAGTAACTAAAGATTACGAAATCAATGAAGCAGTTGCTCTTTTAAAAGAGTTAGCGACAGCTAAATTCGTAGAAAGTGTTGACGTTGCTGTTAACCTTGGTATCGATGCTCGTAAATCTGACCAAAACGTTCGTGGTGCAACTGTACTACCTAACGGTACTGGTCGTGACGTTCGCGTTGCAGTATTCACACAAGGCGCTAACGCAGAAGCTGCGAAAGAAGCCGGTGCTGAATTAGTAGGTATGGAAGATCTTGCTGAGCTAGTTAAAAAAGGCGAGATGGATTTTGACGTTGTTGTTGCATCTCCAGACGCTATGCGTGTTGTTGGTCAACTAGGTCAAATCTTAGGTCCACGTGGTCTAATGCCAAACCCTAAAACTGGTACTGTAACACCTAACGTTGCAGAAGCAGTTAAAAATGCTAAAGCTGGTCAAGTGCGTTACCGCAATGACAAAAACGGCATCATCCATACTACTATTGGTAAGGTTGATTTCACAGCTGAGCAACTTCAACAAAACCTTGAAGCTCTAATTGTTGCACTTAAGAAGGCTAAACCTTCTCAAGCTAAAGGTGTTTACTTGAAAAAAGTAACTATCTCTACAACAATGGGCGCAGGTGTTTCTGTTGACCAAGCTACTTTAAACACAGTAGTTGCTTAATTTAGTGTTTACATGGCACGAAATTTGTACTATAATTTCGCGCCATTTTGTTGATTAATTTATTAATTAGCAAAATAAAGAATTCGGGTTGAAGTTCATAATTTCGGTGCGCCTCTGGCAAAGCGATAAATTGGGCTTCCGTCCAAGACCGTAGGCGGCTTAGGCCTTAATTTTACCTACGTAGACGGTGTAGACCCCAGATAGATTTTTCCTAATCCTTCTGGCTCTCGCCGTAAAAAGCATCTCTACCTTTTTGGTAGGGAAGAGTAGAACAGGGGAAACCGATTGTCGGTAACCCCATTAAACCAGGAGTAACACCCATGGCTTTAAATCTTCAAGGCAAAAAAGCAATAGTTGCTGAAGTCAACGAAGCAGCCAATGGTGCTCTATCTGCAGTTGTTGCAGATTCTCGTGGTGTAACAGTTGGCGCAATCACTGCCCTTCGTAAAGAAGCTCGTGAAGCTGGTGTATGGATGAAAGTTGTTCGTAACACTTTAGCAAAACGTGCTCTTGAAGGAACAGATTTTGAGTGTCTTTCTGATTCATTTGTTGGTCCAAGCTTAATCGCTTTCTCATCAGAGCACCCAGGTGCTGCTGCGCGTATCTTTTCAGATTTCGCGAAAAAGAATGAGAAATTTGAGCTTAAAACGGCCGCTTTTGAAGGTAACGTAGTAGATGCAGCTATGCTTGCAACTCTACCTACATACGACGAAGCTGTTGCACGCTTAATGAGTGCTATGAAAGAAGCGTCTGCTGGCAAATTGTGTAAAACAATTGAAGCAGTACGTGTACAGAAAGAAGAGCAAGCTGCTTAATTTTAAGTTGTTTAATCCTTTCGGTGTAAAATTTATTTGGACCTAGAGTCCGTTAATTATTAGGAAATTTGTAATGTCTGTATCTAAAGACCAAATCCTTGACGCAATTGCTGAAATGTCAGTAATGGACGTTGTTGCTCTTGTTGAAGCAATGGAAGAAAAATTCGGCGTAACTGCTGCAGCTGCAATGGTAGCTGGTCCAGCTGCTGAAGCTGCTGAAGAGAAAACAGAATTTGACGTAATCCTTACTGGCGCTGGCGCTAACAAGGTTGCTGCAATCAAAGCTGTTCGTAGCGCTACAGGCCTTGGCCTTAAAGAAGCTAAAGCTCTTGTTGAAGCTGCTCCTACACCTGTTAAAGAAGGTGTATCTAAAGAAGAAGCTGAAGCACTTGCAAAAGATCTTACTGAAGCTGGTGCTGAAGTTGAGGTTAAGTAATTTAGCTTACGCTAAGTTCGCTGCCTGAGAAATCAGGCAAGGGCTGGTGATTATTTAATCACCGGCCTTTTTGCGCTATGGAGTGATGCACTCTTATAGCGCAAATAAAATCTAATTATTTCTTTACTTTCAACGCTTTATAGTTTGCTAGTGTTGAAAAGGGATTTAATTAGAACAACAATAAAATGTTGTAAATCTTGGCATAGCTGCCAGTTAAGTCTGTTCTTACAAGAACAGGTCGGGTCAAAGATCAGCAAGCTGAGGAACCCCATGGCTTACTCTTATTCTGAAAAGAAACGTATCCGTAAGGATTTTGGTAAACGTCCACAAGTTTTGGATATACCTTTTTTACTGTCTACACAGTTAGAATCGTTTAAAAAATTCTTAGTGCCGGACGCTGATGGCGATCATGGTTTGGAAGCTGCCTTCCGTTCTGTGTTCCCTATAAAAAGCTACTCGGGAAATTCTGAGCTTCAATACGTAAGTTACCGTATTGGTGAGCCAGTTTTCGATGTAAAAGAATGTCAAATTCGCGGTGTGACTTATTCTGCTCCACTTCGCGTGAAACTGCGTCTTGTTGTTATGGACAAAGAAGCTCCAGGCACAGTTAAAGACATTAAAGAGCAAGAAGTTTACATGGGCGAAATTCCGCTCATGACCGATACCGGTACCTTTGTAATCAATGGTACAGAGCGTGTTATCGTTTCTCAGCTACACCGTAGCCCTGGTGTATTCTTTGATAACGACCGCGGTAAAACTCATTCATCAGGTAAAGTATTATATAACGCACGCGTTATTCCTTACCGTGGTTCATGGTTAGACTTCGAATTTGATGCAAAAGATAACTTATATGTACGTATTGACCGCCGTCGTAAATTACCGGCGTCTATCATCTTACGTGCACTTGAGTACTCTAGTGAAGAAATCCTAGATATCTTCTTCGATACTACTGCGTTTGAAGTAGCTGACGGTAAAGTTCTAATGGAACTTGTACCTTCACGTTTACGTGGTGAAACTGCCGCTTTTGATATCAAAGGCGAAGACGGTGAAGTACTTGTTGAAAGCGGGCGTCGTGTTACGGCTCGTCACATCAAGAGTATCGAGAAAAAAGGCATTACTCAGTTAGAAGTACCTCATGAGTACATCATTGGCCGTATTATTTCTAAAAACTACGTTGATGAATCAACGGGTGAAGTTATTGCAAATGCGAATGATGAATTAACTCTTGAGCTTATGGCTGAATTAGTTAAAGCCGGTCACACTACCATTGATACGTTGTACATCAATGAAGTGGACAGCGGTGCTTACATGTCAAATACATTGAACATTGACTCTTCAAGCAACCGTTTAGAAGCACTAGTAGAAATTTATCGCATGATGCGGCCAGGCGAGCCACCGACGAAAGACGCGGCTGAAGCCTTATTCCAAAACTTGTTCTTCTCTGAAGAGCGTTATGACCTATCAACTGTTGGTCGTATGAAGTTTAATAGCCGTGTTGGTTACGATTCTGACACAGGCCCAGGCACATTAAGCAAAGAAGACATCGTGTCTGTTATGAAAGTATTAATTGCTATTCGTAACGGTCAAGGCGATGTTGATGATATCGACCACTTAGGCAACCGTCGTATACGTAGTGTTGGCGAAATGGCTGAGAACCAATTCCGTGTTGGTCTAGTACGTGTAGAACGTGCTGTACGTGAGCGTTTAAGCTTAGGTGACCTTGACGCGATAATGCCACAAGATCTTATTAACGCTAAGCCTATTTCGGCAGCGGTTAAAGAGTTCTTCGGCTCGTCTCAGTTATCACAGTTTATGGACCAAAATAACCCGCTATCAGAAGTAACGCATAAGCGTCGTATTTCTGCATTAGGTCCGGGCGGTCTAACACGTGAGCGCGCTGGCTTTGAAGTACGTGACGTTCACGTAACTCACTACGGTCGCGTATGTCCAATCGAGACTCCTGAGGGTCCAAACATCGGTCTAATTAACTCATTGTCTACGTACGCACGTACAAATGACTACGGTTTCTTAGAAACACCTTACCGCAAAGTGGTAGACGGTGTAGTAACTGATGAAGTTGATTACTTATCAGCCATTGAAGAAGGTCAGTTTGTTATCGCACAGGCGAACTCAAACTTAACTGAAACCAATGAGTTTGTAGATGAACTTATTCCATGTCGTCACAAAGGTGAATCAACCTTTATGGGTCGCATGGACCAGCAATATATGGATGTATCACCACAACAGGTGATCTCTGTAGCAGCAGCACTTATCCCGTTCCTAGAACACGATGATGCTAACCGCGCATTGATGGGTTCAAACATGCAACGTCAAGCAGTACCAACATTGAAAGCGGATAAGCCGTTAGTAGGTACAGGTATTGAGTTAACACTAGCGAAAGATTCTGGTGTAACGATTGTTGCAAAACGTGGTGGTGAAGTAATGTATGCCGACGCAAGTCGCATCGTTGTAAACGTACATGAAGAAGAACGCATCCCTGGTGAAGCGGGTATCGACATCTACAACTTAACCAAGTACACACGTTCTAACCAAAATACATGTATTAACCAAAAACCAACGTGCATGGTTGGTGAACCGGTTACTCGTGGTGACGTGTTAGCAGATGGTCCTTCGACTGACTTAGGTGACTTAGCCCTTGGTCAAAACCTTCGCGTGGCATTCATGCCATGGAACGGTTATAACTTCGAGGATTCAATCTTACTATCAGAGCGCGTAGTTGAAGAAGATCGTTTAACGACTATCCATATTCAAGAACTACAGTGTGTTGCCCGTGATACTAAATTAGGTCCAGAAGAGATCACTGCAGATATCCCGAACGTGGGCGAATCTGCACTAGGCAAGCTTGATGAATCAGGCGTTGTTTATATTGGTGCTGAAGTTAAAGGCGGCGATATTCTAGTAGGTAAAGTGACTCCGAAAGGCGAAACACAGCTTACACCTGAAGAGAAGCTACTGCGTGCTATCTTCGGCGAAAAAGCATCTGACGTTAAAGACAGCTCTTTACGTGTACCAAACTCTGTAACTGGTACAGTAATTGACGTGCAAGTTTTCACCCGTGACGGTGTTGAAAAAGATAAGCGTGCGTTAGAAGTTGAAGACATGCAGCTTCGCGAAGCGAAGAAAGACTTCAACGAAGAGTTCCGTATTCTTGAAGCTGGCGTTTTAGAACGCGCTCGTAAGCTACTTGTAGCTGCAGGCTTTGATGAAAACAACTTAGTGTCATTAAATGCTGAAAAACTATTAACTCAAAGCCTTGCTGAAGAAGATAAGCAAGCTGAACTTGAGCAACTAGCTGCACAGTACGATGAACTTAAAGCTGAATACGATAAGAAGTTTGAAAACAAACGTCGTAAAATTACTCAAGGTGATGACTTAGCACCAGGCGTACTTAAAATTGTTAAAGTATACCTAGCTGTTAAACGTCGTATCCAACCGGGTGATAAAATGGCGGGTCGTCACGGTAACAAAGGTGTTATCTCGACTATCGTACCAGTAGAAGATATGCCATACGATGATAAAGGTCGTACGGTAGATATCGTACTAAATCCACTAGGTGTACCATCGCGTATGAACATCGGTCAGATCCTTGAAACACATATGGGTCTTGCTGCACGTGGTATCGGTGAACGTTTAGAAGAAATGATGAAAGAGCAACGTGAGCTTCATGAGCTACGTGAATTCATCAAGCAAGCTTACGAAATTGGTGAATCTCGCCAAGTTGTAGACATTGCAAGTTTCTCTGATGACGAAATTCGTCGCCTAGCTGAAAACTTAAAAGGTGGTTTACCAATCGCTACTCCTGCATTTGATGGCGCTAAAGAAAGCGAAATCAAAGACATGCTAGAGCTTGGTGGATACCCTAGAAGTGGTCAGGTTACACTTTATGATGGCCGTACTGGCGATCAGTTTGAACGTCAAGTAACTGTTGGTTACATGTACATGCTTAAACTTAACCACTTGGTTGATGATAAGATGCACGCGCGTTCTACTGGTTCTTATAGCCTTGTTACTCAGCAGCCGCTGGGTGGTAAAGCACAGTTCGGTGGCCAGCGTTTTGGTGAGATGGAAGTATGGGCACTTGAAGCTTATGGTGCTGCTTACACTCTACAAGAAATGCTAACAGTGAAATCGGATGACGTGAATGGTCGTACTAAGATGTATAAAAACATCGTTGATGGTAACCACAAGATGGAACCAGGTATGCCAGAATCGTTCAACGTATTGTTGAAAGAAATCCGCTCACTGGGTATCAACATCGAGTTGGAAGAAAATTAAGCCAATTAGATGCTGCAGTTGACGCTGCAGCATCTGTTACGGCTGAATAGAATGTAGGGACGAGATTACCCGTCCTCGAGATTAACTCCGACAGGAGAGCTAAGGTGAAAGACTTACTTAAGTTTCTGAAGCAACAAAATAAGACCGAAGAATTCGATGCAATTCGCATTGGTCTTGCTTCACCAGACATGGTTCGTTCATGGTCATACGGTGAAGTAAAGAAACCTGAGACTATTAACTACCGTACTTTCAAGCCTGAGCGCGATGGCTTATTCTGTGCCCGTATTTTCGGCCCAGTGAAAGATTATGAGTGTTTATGTGGTAAATATAAACGCCTTAAACACCGTGGTGTGATCTGTGAGAAGTGTGGCGTTGAAGTTACACTGACCAAAGTGCGTCGTGATCGTATGGGTCATATTGACCTTGCGAGCCCAGTAGCACATATATGGTTTTTAAAATCATTACCGTCACGTATCGGCTTAATGCTAGATATGACGCTTCGTGATATTGAACGTGTTCTTTACTTCGAATCATTCGTAGTAACTGAGCCAGGTATGACAACGCTTGAGCGTGGTCAGTTACTCGGTGAAGAAGAGTACCTAGATGCATTAGAAGAGCACGGTGATGAGTTTGAAGCGAAGATGGGTGCTGAAGCAGTTTTAGACTTGCTTCGTGAACTTGATCTTGGCCAATTAATTGCTGAGATGCGTGAAGAGTTACCAACAATTAACTCTGAAACTAAGCGTAAAAAAATCACTAAACGTCTTAAGTTAATGGAATCATTCCACCAATCAGGTAATAACCCTGAGTGGATGATCATGACAGTACTTCCAGTATTGCCACCTGATCTACGTCCATTAGTACCACTAGACGGTGGTCGTTTTGCGACATCTGATCTAAATGACCTTTACCGTCGTGTTATTAACCGTAACAACCGTCTTAAGCGTCTATTAGATTTAGCAGCACCAGACATTATCGTACGAAACGAAAAACGTATGTTACAAGAAGCGGTAGATGCGCTACTTGATAACGGTCGTCGTGGTCGTGCTATTACAGGTTCTAACAAGCGTCCGCTTAAATCTCTTGCTGATATGATCAAGGGTAAGCAAGGTCGTTTCCGTCAGAACTTACTTGGTAAGCGTGTAGATTACTCAGGCCGTTCTGTAATCACAGTAGGTCCTACACTTAAGCTTCACCAATGTGGTCTTCCTAAGAAGATGGCACTTGAGCTATTCAAACCGTTTATCTACGGCAAACTAGAGCGTCGCGGCATGGCTACGACAATCAAAGCTGCTAAGAAAATGGTAGAGCGTGAAGTAGCGGAAGTATGGGATGTATTAGACGAAGTAATTCGTGAACATCCGGTATTACTAAACCGTGCACCAACACTTCACCGTTTGGGTATCCAAGCGTTTGAGCCTGTGCTTATCGAAGGTAAAGCGATTCATTTGCATCCATTAGTATGTGCGGCTTACAACGCCGATTTCGATGGTGACCAAATGGCGGTACACGTACCGTTAACAATCGAAGCACAGCTTGAAGCACGTGCATTGATGATGTCAACAAACAACATTCTATCTCCTGCGAATGGTGAGCCAATCATCGTTCCTTCACAGGATGTTGTATTGGGTCTTTACTACATGACCCGTGATTGCATCAACGCAAAAGGCGAAGGCGCAATATTTAAAGATCCTAAAGAAGCAGAAAAAGCATACCGTAGCGGTAATGCAGACCTTCACGCTATTGTGAAAGTACGTATTAGCCAGTCAGTTGCTAACGAGCACGGTGTAGTAGAAGATACTACAACGGTTATCGAAACAACGGTAGGTCGTGCAATTCTGTCTCTAATTTTACCAACTGGTATGCCGTTTGAGTCAATCAACCAGCCACTAGGTAAAAAGCAGATTTCTAGCTTGTTGAATGAGTGTTACCGTCGCTTAGGCCTTAAAGACACAGTTGTTTTTGCTGACCAAGTTATGTACACCGGTTTCCATTACGCAATGAAGTCTGGTGTTTCTATCGGTATCGATGACTTAGTTATCCCACCGGTTAAAGCGCAGATCATTGAGTCAGCAGAAGCTGAAGTAACTGAAATCAACCAACAATTCCAATCAGGTCTTGTAACGGCTGGTGAGAAGTACAACAAAGTTATCGATATCTGGTCACGTGTAAATGAAAACTTATCACGTGAGATGATGGCTAACTTGTCGAAAGACACAGTAACCAACGCGAAAGGTGAAGAAGTAGAGCAACCGTCATTTAACTCAGTGTTTATGATGGCCGACTCAGGTGCTCGTGGTAGTGCCGCTCAGATCCGTCAGCTAGCAGGTATGCGTGGTCTAATGGCACGTCCAGATGGTTCAATCATCGAGACACCAATCACGGCTAACTTCCGTGAAGGTCTAAACGTACTTCAGTACTTCATCTCAACTCACGGTGCGCGTAAAGGTCTAGCCGATACAGCACTGAAAACAGCGAACTCGGGTTACTTAACGCGTCGTCTAGTAGACGTAGCACAAGATTTGGTAATCAACGAAGACGACTGTGGCACAGAAGATGGCTTAACAATGAAACCGCTTATTGAAGGTGGTGATGTTGTAGAAGCGCTTCGCGAACGTGTACTAGGTCGTGTTGTAGCTGAAGATGTTGTTATTCCAGGTACTAATACTGTACTTGTAGAACGTAATATCATGCTTGATGAAAAACTGTGTGACCTTTTAGAAGAGCACTCGGTTGATGAAGTACGCGTACGCTCAGTTATCACATGTGATAATGACTTTGGTGTATGTGCTAACTGTTATGGTCGTGACCTTGCACGTGGTCATATCATCAACGCAGGTGAATCAGTAGGTGTTATCGCGGCACAGTCAATTGGTGAGCCGGGTACACAGCTTACGATGCGTACATTCCACATCGGTGGTGCGGCATCTCGAGCGTCAGCTGAAAATAATGTACAAGTTAAAACTAACGGTACATTAAAACTTCACAATGCTAAGTATGTATTAAATACAGACGGTAAGATTGTTATTACGTCACGTTCAACGGAAATCACTATCATCGATAGTCATGGCCGTGAAAAAGAGCGTTATAAAGTGCCTTATGGTGCAGTATTAACAGTTCAAGACAATGCAGAAGTTCAAGGTAACGACATTGTTGCTACTTGGGACCCGCATAGTCACCCAATCGTTCTTGAGCACAAATCAAAAGTATCGTTTAGCGATATCGATGACTCGAATACAGAGACACAAACCGATGAACTAACTGGTTTGACTCGTATCGTAGTTAAAGACCTTGCTAAAGCGAATGCTAAAGAGCCTAAACTTATCATCGAAAGTGATGAGCGTGGTCTGCAAGAAACACGTCTTCCTTCATTCACAACGATTGAAGTAACAGACGGTGCGACTGCAAACCCAGGTGACGTGTTAGCACGTATCCCGCAAGAAGGCTCTAAAACTCGTGATATCACGGGTGGTCTACCTCGCGTAGCCGACTTATTTGAAGCGCGTAAGCCAAAAGATCCAGCTATCTTAGCTGAAATCACCGGTACTATTAGCTTCGGTAAAGAGACTAAAGGTAAGAAGCGTTTAGTTATTACTCCAGCTGAAGGCGATCATTACGAAGAAATGATTCCTAAGTGGCGTCAACTTAACGTGTTTGAAGGTGAACAAGTGTCTAAAGGTGAGGTAATTGCCGATGGTCCTGAATCACCACATGACATCTTACGCCTACGTGGTGTGACTCATGTTGCTAACTACATTGTTAACGAAGTGCAAGAGGTTTACCGTTTGCAAGGCGTTAAGATCAATGACAAGCACATTGAAACAATTATCCGTCAAATGTTACGTAAATGTACCATTTTACACGGTGGTGATACTGACTTCTTAGCTGGTGAACAAATCGAAGTGGCGCGCGTTAATATCGCAAACCGTGACCTTGAAAAACAAGGTAAGATCCCAGCGAAGTTTGAAATCCAGTTAATGGGTATTACTAAAGCATCACTAGCGACAGAATCTTTCATCTCTGCAGCGTCTTTCCAAGAAACAACACGTGTTCTTACAGATGCAGCAGTGAATGGTAAGAGCGATGAGCTTCGCGGTCTGAAAGAAAACGTAATTGTGGGTCGTTTGATCCCAGCCGGTACCGGTTTTGCGTATCATCAAGATCGTATGGCTCGCCGTAAACAAAGCAAAGAAGTAGTAGAAGAGCAAACAGTAAGCGCTGAAGAGGCAACTCAAGCACTAACTGATGCACTAAATGCTGATTTGTCTGGAAATCAATAAACTGTTCTTAATCAATAGATTAAGAGATCGTAAGGCAGTTAAGTGCTGTCTTACGGTTAGTTTAGGTTGACAGGTTAAACTTTGCTCATTAAAATTCCGCCACCCATTTACTTGTGTGCTTATCGTAGGCAGGTAATAAAGGGCGGATTTTTTTATTTTTTTCAGTAGTAATTTTAATTTCAGGAGCTATTTAAATGGCAACTATTAACCAGCTAGTGCGTAAGCCACGCCGTAGCAAGGTTACGAAAAGTAACTCAGCTGCACTAAAAGCGTGTCCGCAAAAGCGCGGTGTATGTACTCGTGTATATACAACTACACCTAAGAAACCAAACTCAGCGTTACGTAAAGTAGCTCGTGTACGTTTAACTAACGGTTTCGAAGTAACATCTTACATCGGTGGTGAAGGTCATAACCTTCAAGAGCACAGTGTAATCCTAATCCGTGGTGGTCGTGTTAAAGATTTACCAGGTGTGCGTTTTCACACTGTACGTGGTGCACTTGACTGTGCAGGCGTTAGCGACCGTCGTCAAGCTCGTTCTAAATACGGTGCAAAACGCCCTAAAGGGTAATTGTATTCCGTTAGTAAGGCCAAGCACTAAATATTATTAATTATTGTTTTGGGTGATTGACTCGAAAGAGCAAACCTGAATAAACCGGAGATACAAAATGCCTAGAAGACGCGTAATAGGTCAACGTAAAATTCTTCCAGATCCTAAGTTCGGATCGGAACTTCTTGCTAAATTCGTTAACATCGTAATGTTAGACGGCAAGAAATCTACTGCTGAAAAAATTGTTTATGGTGCGCTAGACGTGGCTGCTGAGAAATCAGGCAAGTCGCACCTAGAAATCTTTGAATCTGCACTTGATAACATCCGTCCACAGGTAGAGGTTAAATCTCGCCGTGTTGGTGGTTCAACTTATCAAGTACCAGTTGAAGTACGTCCAGTTCGTCGCAACGCATTAGGTATGCGTTGGTTAGTAGACGCTGCACGTAAGCGTGGCGAAAAATCTATGGGCTTACGTTTAGCTCAAGAAATCGTTGACGCTGCTGATAATAAAGGCACTGCGGTTAAGAAACGTGAAGACGTTCACCGTATGGCTGAAGCGAATAAAGCATTCGCTCATTACCGTTGGTAATCTGTCCTTAACCTTTAAGAGGATCATATGGCACGTACAACTCCACTTGAGCGCTACCGTAATATCGGCATAGTAGCTCACGTAGATGCAGGCAAAACCACCACAACAGAACGTGTTCTGTTCTACACAGGTCTTTCTCATAAGATCGGTGAAGTACATGATGGCGCTGCAACTATGGACTGGATGGAGCAGGAACAAGAGCGTGGTATCACAATCACTTCTGCTGCAACAACGTGTTTTTGGAAAGGGATGGACGCTCAATTTGACGCCCATCGTATCAATATTATTGATACTCCAGGACACGTAGATTTCACTATCGAGGTAGAGCGTTCTTTGCGTGTACTTGATGGTGCGGTAGTTGTGCTTTGTGCTTCTTCTGGTGTACAGCCGCAAACTGAAACAGTTTGGCGTCAAGCGAACAAATACGAAGTTCCAAGAATGATCTTCGTAAATAAAATGGATCGCACGGGCGCTGACTTTTTAGCTGTTGTTAGCCAGGTGAAATCTCGTCTTGGAGCAACGCCTGTTCCAATTCAGTTGCCAGTAGGCGCTGAGGACGACTTTAAAGGTGTTATTGACCTTATAAAAATGAAAGTGATTAACTGGAACGAAGCGGACCAGGGTATGACTTTCACATATGAGGCAATACCGGCAGACCTTCTCGAGTCAGCTGAAGAATGGCGCTCTCATTTAGTTGAAAGCGCTGCTGAAGCCTCAGAAGAACTAATGGACAAATACTTAGAAGGTGAAGAGTTAAGTGAAGCAGAAATTAAAAATGCTTTACGTCAACGCACATTAGCCAATGAGATTGTTCCAGTAACTTGTGGAAGCGCATTTAAAAACAAAGGTGTTCAAGCGGTGCTTGACGGCGTTGTAGAATACATGCCTTCACCAGAACAAGTTAAACAAATCCAAGGTATCTTAGAAGATGGTACCGAAGAGGAACGTCCAGCTGATGATAAAGCGCCGTTTGCTGCACTTGCATTTAAAATTGCAACAGACCCGTTTGTTGGTACTTTAACCTTTTTCCGTGTTTACTCTGGTACTGTTAAACAGGGTGACGCGGTATACAACCCAGTTAAAAGTAAGCGTGAGCGACTTGGCCGTATCGTACAGATGCATTCAAACTCTCGTGAAGAGATCAAAGAAGTCTACGCAGGCGACATCGCGGCGGCTATTGGTCTTAAAGACGTTACAACAGGTGAGACACTGTGTGCTCCGAATTCAATTATTACGCTTGAGCGTATGGAATTCCCAGAACCAGTTATTTCTGTTGCGGTTGAGCCTCGCACAATCGCTGACCAGGACAAGATGGGTATCGCGCTAGGTAAACTAGCTGCCGAAGATCCGTCTTTCCGCGTACAAACTGACGAAGAATCAGGCCAGACAATTATTTCTGGTATGGGTGAACTTCACCTAGATATTATCGTCGACCGTATGAAACGTGAATTCAGTGTTGAATGTAACGTTGGTAAGCCGCAGGTTTCATATCGTGAAGCTATTCGTTCAACTGTAGAAGTTGAAGGAAAGTTCATTCGTCAATCAGGTGGTCGTGGTCAATATGGTCACGTTTGGTTGAAGCTTGAACCGATGGATATTTCGGATGATGATTCTCCAATTTACGAATTCGTTAACGAAACCGTAGGTGGATCAGTTCCTAAAGAATACATCCCAGCGGTAGACAAAGGTATCCAAGAGCAAATGTCTCAAGGTGTACTGGCAGGCTATCCTTTACTTGGCGTTAAAGCGACTTTATATGATGGTTCGTTCCATGATGTAGATTCGAATGAAATGGCATTTAAAATTGCAGGTTCATTAGCTATGAGAGACGGTGCGCTTAAAGCAAACCCAGTTCTTTTAGAACCACTAATGAAGGTTGAGGTAATCACTCCTGACTCAAACATGGGTGATGTAGTTGGCGACTTAAACCGTCGTCGCGGCATGATCGAGGGCATGGAAGATGCACTTGGTGGGCTTAAGCAAATAAATGCGCAGGTTCCACTGTCTGAAATGTTCGGTTATGCGACTGCTTTACGTTCTGCAACTCAGGGTCGTGCTTCTTACTCTATGGAGTTTTTGAAGTACGCTGAAGCCTCAAAGCAGGTTGCAGATACAATAATTTCAGCTCGCGCTGTAATATGATTTTAGCTTGTCTGGCTCAATAGTGAGTCAGGCTTTAATTTCTTAATTAGGAATTTTTTAAGATGGCAAAAGAAAAGTTTGA
>NZ_PNDV01000059.1:0-16789 GCF_005930865.1 Pseudoalteromonas sp. S554
ATTTTCTCTGATCCAGACCATTTAAAAATGGTGGGTCATGATGGATTCGAACCATCGACCAATTGATTAAAAGTCAACTGCTCTACCAACTGAGCTAATGACCCGCTCTTTTTGCAACATTTTGAGTGGGGTAACCATTCGTTTGCTGCGGGCGCTTATAATACTTATTTATAAAATGAGTGCAACCGAAATTGTCTCTTTTTTTAAGTTTTTATGCCTAGTTGACCAATTTTAGACCGCTTATGACAAAAAGCAGTCTAATCAAGCTGATTCAATTAATTAGACAGGCGATCTGTGGCTAATTTTGCAGCCGTTGTACTTGGGTACTGCGTAACAAGTTCGTTAAGTATTTTTAACGATTCGTCTGTCAGTCCTTGCTCTTTTAAAAGCGTGCCTAATTTTAACATGGCGTCTGGGCGTTTATTTGAATTTGGATATTCGTTTACAACCACTCTAAAGTGATCAACCGCTTTAACTCCATCGTTTTTAATTGTTAATAATTGACCTAACCAATAGTGTGCGTTTGACGCATACACAGATTCTGGATATGTTTTTAAGAACGTTTGAAACTCTGGAATAGCCTGGTCGTAGCGTTTATCTTTCATTATAAGTGCAACAGCACGCTCGTAAGCCTCATTCTCAGATAAATCACTGCTATATGCTTGTGAGTCATTAGGTTGTGCATAGTCGGTTGCAGGCACTGCTGCAGGCTGTGAATACGCCTGACTAACACGGTTTTCAATCTCTTGATAAAGCTCACGCTGACGCTGAAGTACTTTTTCTAGTTTATAGCTTTGCTCTTCCGTCACACCACGAATTTGACTTACTTCATCTTGAAGTAAATTAAGTTGCTGTTGTAACTCGGCTTGCAAGAAATTACGCGATTGCATCATACTTTCTAACGACGCTAAGCGCTTCTCAATACTTGACTGTGAACTCGCAGCTTCTGAAACAGGAGCGGGAGCAGCCCATAACTGGGTGCTCCCGCTCAATATCATTGCTGCCAAAATAATTTTCGGCTTCATAATATCTCTTATCTTAGTAAACTAATACCGCACGGCGGTTTTTAGCGAAAGCTGATTCAGTGCGAGACTTAACCATTGGTTTTTCTTCACCGTAGCTCACTACTGACATTTGGCTAGCTGATACACCTAAGCTTAGCAGGTATTTTTCAACTGACTGACCACGGTTTTCACCTAGTGCAATATTGTACTCTGGCGTGCCACGCTCATCTGCATGGCCTTCAATTAATACTTTAACCGATGGATTTTTTACTAAAAAGTCAGCATGTGCGCGAAGTAAATCAGCATATTTGCTTTCAATTGTCGCTTTATCAAAATCAAAGTAGATTACTTGCTCTTGACGAAGTGCTTCGTATTTTTGACGAAGTTGTTCTTCAGCACGTTCTTCAGGCGAAATTGTTGCTACTTCAACTGTATCGTTGCTAGTTGTTTGCTCAACAGCAGGTTGATTAGATTGGTTTGCAGCACCTTCATCGATATCTGAAGACGAGCTACAAGCTGCTAATGTCATTACTGGCACAGCAATTAGCAGGCCTTTAAGTATTTTATTAAGTTGCATTGAGTAGATTCCTATTTTGAGTAAACCAGTAACATTACTGTAAATATGGCGACCAAGCTGGTGCCTTTACTTGTCCGTCTAGCACAGGTAATCGTGCTTTGAAGCGGCCGTCCATCGATACTAACGCCAGTACCTGTTTGTTATTATGGAGCGTGCTGTATATTATCATCGAGCCGTTTGGCGCTATACTCGGTGATTCATCTAAGCGAGTTCGCGTTAATACTTGAAACGCGCCAGAAGCTAGCTCTTTTTTAGCAAGATGGTACTTACCGTTCGTACGATTAACCATCACTAATTCTTTACTGTCAGGCGTAACTGACCCTGCAAGATTCATATCGCCATCAAACGTTAGGCGCTTTGATCTGCCAGTTTTTAAATTTAACTTATAAATCTGAGCATTACCACCCCTTTCCGAGGTAAACACTATATCTTGACCATTTGGGTACCAAGATGGTTCAGTATCTATGCTACGGTGGTTTGTTAGGCGTGTTTCTTTACGCGTTGCCAGGTTTAGTAAATAAATTTCTGTTGCGCCTGTTTTATCTTTTGAAAGGACTAATAGAAGCTCTTTACCATCAGGTGAAAACTGCGGCGCACCATTAATCCCACGATAGCTGGCTACCACTTCTCGCTTACCTGTATATAAGTCTTGGATATATATTTGGCTTTGACGATTTTCAAACGTTACATAAGCAAGCTTGGTACCATCTGGTGACCACGCGGGTGACATTAACGGCTCTTTAGAGCGCAAAAGTACTTGTTCGTTGAATCCATCGTAATCGGCAACAACGAGTTGATACGGCTTATCGTCTTCGTCACGCACAATCACATAGGCAATTTTAGTTAAAAATGCACCTTTTTCGCCTGTTAGTTTTTCATAAATCACATCACTAATGCGGTGTGAATAGCGGCGAAAGCCACTTTCTGAAATAACGCTTTCTCTGGCTTCTAAAATGTGGTCTTGGCTTTTTACTAATTGCCCATTAGACATCATTTGGGTGTTACCACCCGTGATTTGACCACGAATTACATCCACTAATTCATAACGGACTAAGTATCGGCCATCGGTTTGCTGTTCAACTTGACCAACTAAAACGGCCTCAACCCCTTGATTAACCCATGAGGCATAATCAATTGCTTGGTCCTCGCTTGGTTGTTGTGGCATTTGCGCAACATCAACCGGCTTAAACTTACCACTTCGGACTAAATCAGCTGCAATCACATCACTTAGTTTTTGTGGGATCGGACCTATTCCGGTGTATTTAAATGGCACAATAGCAATAGGCCTTGCGCCATCAACACCTTCGGTGATTACAATTTCAAGTGCAGCATTTGCAATGCCTTGAAACCCTAGTAGCAATACTACACAGGCTACTCTTAGTTTATTGAACATATCATTCCTTTAAAATTCTGGCTTGATTGTTAAGTTAATATTTTTTAGCTGGTCAAACACGTCTCTGTCTTTAGACACAGGTAATGTGTCGGCCATACGAACCGCTCTGAGCGCGGCCTCACACACTAGCTTATCACCACCTAAAGACTTAACTTGCGTAACTAAACCATTAAAGCCAAGACGGATATTCACTCGACATTGTTGGTTTTTCATTTTTTCATCAATTAACAAGTTTTGTTGGATGCGCGCCATAATCAAAGCACGGTATTTGTCAACTTCACTCGCAACTTGTTGCTGGCGTATTTTACTACGTGCAGCCTGCTCTTTAGCAAGTTGTTCTTGTAATATTTGTTCTTGTAATGCTTGTTGACGCTTACGTTCAGCTTCGGCTGCACGCTCTTTAGCTTCTTGCTCACGCTTAATACGTTCAGCTTCTGCTTTTTTTAGCGCTTCTTCTTCAAGCTTACGTTTATCTGCCGCGGCTTTTGCTGCCTTTTCAGCCTCTTGTTTTTGCTTTTCTGCTTGCTTAGCTTTGGCACGCTCTTTTTGCTCTATCTCACGCGCCTTTTTTGCTTGAGCTTCAGCTTGCGCTTTTTCTTTCTCTTTGGCTTTGCGTTCACGCTCAAGTTTTTTAATGTTTCGAGCCTCAGATTCACGTTGTTTGCGAGCATCTGCAGCCCTGCGTTCTAAATCACGTATCCGCTTATCTTCAGCACGCTTTTTATCTTTTTCTTTTTTTTGTAGCTCAGCAATTTTTTGCTCAACCATTTTTTGGTCAACCGTTACCGCAGAAACAGCATTGTCGGGTTCAGGTATAGCCGTGTTTAACGTCACTTCCATTACTTTAGGGGTTGGTGCATGAATGTTAGCTGACGCGTACAACAATCCGCCCAAACCTAAATGCAATACCACCGATTTTACTAATGCACTACTCATCCAGTTAATTCCCCTCAAAGGATTCGGTCATCAATCCCACTGACGGCACACCTGCGTTTTTCAAAAAATCCATTAGCAATAACACTTCTTGATAAGAAACTTTACCAGAACCTTTAATCATTACAGGTACATCTGGATTTTTCATTAACTGCAATTTAATCACAGCGGCTACATCGAGTGCTTCCATTGGTTCCTCTGGATCAGTACCTACACTGACGTAATATTTACCCTCAGCATCAATAGACGCAATGATTGGTGGTGTATCTTTTGTATCAACTAAATCAGATTCTTCCATTTTTGGTAAATCTACTTTTACACCGTGAGTAATTAGTGGTGCAGTCGCCATGAAAATAATAAGCAGCACCAACATTACATCGATATAAGGTACTACATTAATTTCTGCTACTGGGCGGCGCTTTTTACGATGATACATTCGCTTGTGCCTCTATTTGTGTAGCTGCTTGACGGTGTAAAATATTAGCAAACTCTTCCATAAAGTTGATGTAGTGAGATTCAAGCTTTTCAACACTGTTTGAAAAACGGTTATAAGCAATTACAGCCGGAATTGCAGCAAATAAGCCCATTGCCGTAGCAATTAATGCCTCTGCTATGCCCGGAGCAACCATTTGTAATGTGGCTTGTTTTACTTCACCCAATGCAATAAAGGCATTCATAATACCCCACACAGTGCCAAATAAACCGATGTAAGGACTTATAGAACCAACCGTTGCTAAGAACGATAGACTTTTTTCAATTTTTTCGATTTCACGTGACAGTGCTACACGCATTGAACGATGCGTACCTTCCATGACTATGCTTGCGCCTTGAAATGTATTTTTTTTATGTCGCGCAAATTCTTTAAAGCCTGCCGTAAATAACGCCTCAATACCATGAGACTGAGCACTGCGAGATGAAATTTCGTTATAAAGCTTACTTAAATCAATGCCTGACCAAAACTTTTGCTCAAACTTTTTAGCATTCGAAAGCGCATCAGAGATTGCTTTTTTACGTTGAAAAATAATAGCCCACGACATAACCGACATGGCAACTAGCCCTAACATTACTAATTGTACAAGCAAACTGGCTTCTAAAATTAGATCCAAAAAATTAAGCCCTGATCCCACATTAAACTCCTAAATAGTATCAAAATACGTCAATTGTAATGATTTGTGCAATTATGACCGCAACTAAGGTCATTTAGTTGCAACTAGTGTATCGAGTCCATTTCAAACTAACAACGATATTGCTATGAATAGCCAACAAAAAACGTTAAAAATCGGCTATGTTGTTTATTTTTTACGCCTGGTTATATAAATTTTTATTCAAATAAAATAAAAACTCAGGTTCAGCTGCGTAATTATATAAATAAACATCATAAAACACGCCATTTATTCAAAATTAATGCATAAACACGCAAAACCACGTTAACGTTACCTACCAGAATACTAAAACTAATACCGAACAATTATACAAAAATATACTTAAGTACTATTTTTCATTAACTTATAAAATATATGGTTATTTAACGAACAATTTACAAACTACAAAAAAACTAAATGCATTAGTTTTTTTAATCTGAAAAAACAAATTTTCTAGTTTGAACAATTTTTAGATATTCCGTATTATTCTTCCATACCGAGCTAGCGCATTAAATGAAACTGTTTCATTATGTCCTGTTCTTAGTAATATGATTTTAAGTCTTATTACATTGTTTTACTCTATTTGGATAAAACCTAACAGTGTAAAACATGGTTCCCCCAGATTACTTCCTTTAACTTGTTGTTAGCCCGCATTATTTGCGGGCTTTTTTTTATCTGAAATTTGGCCTACACCAAAATATACGGATTCATTTAATATTGTTTATTGAGGCAGAAATTTAGAACTAAACCTAGCCAGCCATAGTCAGCACTGACTAAGTTGAATTTTATGAAAGGCACAATAGCGACATACGCCTTAACGCCCTGTGAATTGTTGGTTAACCAGAATTCAGGCTAGTTAATGGTAAAGCAAATGACTTTTAGTAGATAAAATACGTTATAAACGGAGGTGCCCTTGCTAACGGTTATTTTTAGCAAGGGTTTAGGAAAGGTGTTTAAAATTAGTCTTTTTTAGGTAACAAGCCAAAATGATGGTACGCATTGTCAGACACAATACGTCCGCGCGGTGTGCGCTGAATAAACCCTTGTTGAATTAAAAACGGTTCAATAACATCTTCTATTGTTTCACGCTCTTCACCAATGGCAGCGGCTAAATTATCGAGCCCTACGGGACCACCCATAAATTTCTCAATGATGGCTAGTAAGTATTTACGATCCATATAATCAAAACCGCTTTTATCTACATCAATCATGTCGAGTGCTTGCTGGGCAACGTCTGCATTTACAGTGCCGTCAGATTTAACCTGAGTATAATCTCGCACACGGCGCAATAAACGATTAGCAATACGCGGCGTACCCCGTGACCGTTTAGCTATTTCACTAGCCCCATCGTCACACATTTCTAAATCAAGATAATGAGCTGAGCGGCCCACTATATGCGATAAATCCTCTACTGAATAAAATTCCAAACGCTGCACTATGCCAAAACGGTCACGTAGTGGCGATGTGAGTGAACCTGCACGCGTTGTAGCGCCTATTAACGTAAATGGCGGCAAATCCAGTTTGATAGAACGTGCAGCAGGGCCTTCGCCTATCATTATGTCAAGCTGATAGTCTTCCATTGCAGGGTAAAGTATTTCTTCAACCTGTGGGCTTAACCTGTGGATCTCGTCTATAAACAGTACATCACCTTCTTCAAGGTTTGTAAGAAGTGCCGCTAAATCGCCTGCTTTTTCAAGTACAGGTCCTGAGGTGGTTTTAATATTTACGTTTAATTCGTTTGCTACAATATTCGCCAGCGTGGTTTTTCCTAAACCTGGCGGACCAAATATTAATAAATGATCAAGCGCTTCATCGCGGCTGCGTGCAGCTTCAATAAATATTTCCATTTGCTGCTTAACATGCGGTTGACCTCGGTAATCAGCCAACAGTTTTGGCCTAATTGCTCGGTCAATCGAGTCTTCATTTGTTTTTTCAGTCGCGTCAATTAAGCGATCCGCTTCAATCATGGGTTACTCACAACATCGATTTTAAAGATTCTTTTATAAGAACCTCAGTAGACATATCCGGTTTACTCACCGATTTTACTGCTTTTTGTGCCTGTGGCAATTTATACCCTAATGCAACAAGTGCAGAAACTGCATCATCCGCTGCATTATTAGCCACTAATGCATCGCTGTGAGGCTCTATCACTGCGCTATCGCTAAATGGTGTAAATAAATCATTACCCCAATCTTTTAGACGGTCTTTCATCTCAAGCACTAAACGTTCAGCTGTTTTTTTACCCACACCCGGTAATTTAACCAGCGATGTAGCATCTTCATTATTTACACAGCTAACAAACTGTTGCGCCGACATTCCCGATAAAATAGCAAGCCCGAGTTTTGGCCCTACCCCATTAGCTTTTAAAAGCTCTCTAAATAATGCGCGCTCTGTTTTATTATTAAAACCAAACAGTAACTGCGCATCTTCACGCACTACAAAATGAGTATAAACAATCGTGTTTTCACCCACTTTTGGTAAGTCGTAAAAACAGGTCATTGGCATTTGTACTTCATAACCCACGCCGCTTACTTCAAGTAAAATTTCGGGGGGTTGTTTTTCAACTAAAATACCATTTAAGCGGCCTATCATTGTTATTTCCTTAAGCGTCCTCTAACGGTTTTGCTTGCGCTGCCCGCTAGTTTAATTAAATTTTGTTCTGAATGAGCATGACAAATTGCTATTGCTAATGCATCTGCTGCATCGGCTTGAGGCGTACCTGGTAATTTTAGAATATTTTTTACCATATGCTGGACTTGGCTTTTGTCTGCACCACCGTTGCCTACTACAGCTTGTTTAATTTGCCTTGCCGAATACTCAAACACTGGCAAATCAGCCATTGCAGCACCCACAATGGCAGCACCACGCGCTTGGCCAAGTTTTAATGCAGAATCGGGATTATGAGCCATAAATACTTTTTCTATAGCAAACGTTTCCGGCGAAAACTGCTCAACAAGTTGAGTGATGCCCTGGTAAATCATTTTAAGGCGTACCGGAAAGGGATGATCGGCTAATTTTATACAACCACTGCCTAAATAAGTAAATTTAGCACCTTGGTGAGCAACTACACCGTAACCAGTCAAACGCGATCCTGGGTCGATCCCTAAAATAATGGCCAAATCACATTCTCGTTGTTTTTATTGTAAATTAAGCTAATAATGCCAGAGCACTGTATAAAATACCAGTACCAAGCAAAAACAAAAATGCTCGCTTAAATAGCGAGCATTTTAAACGCAATAATAGTTAGTTTACCCTAAAGCGCGAACTAACCCTTGGGTGTTTTGTTTAAGGGTACGGGCAATCATTAAATAACCCAACCCGGCTACAAATAAACCACCAGCAAGCGGGCCTATAATCCATATATGTGGATGAAGCTTGCCCGTAAGTTCAAACATTTGTTGCTGCACAATCAAAAGCGCTAAGTCGCTAAAAAATGCAGCAACTAAACCGGCTAACCCACCCAATAATAAAAACTCGTACAAGGTCGCATTTTTAATTAAACGGCTTTTAGCACCTAATGTTCTAAGAATTACAATTTCTTGCATGCGTTCACCTAAGCTCGCTTGCACTTGCGAAATGAGTACTAATGCACCGCACAAAACAACAATGGCAAGTACAAAACCAATGGCAAGTGAGACCTGCGATATTGTGGTTTGTATTTGCTTTACAAAGTTGTCTACATCGATTGCAGTAATGGTTGGATAGGTACGCAAAAGTTGGCTAAAGTCGCGCTTTTGCTCAGGTTCTATCCTAACCGACGAAATATACGTTGCCGGAAAGTCTTTAAGTACATCCGGGCTGAGTATGATAAAGAAGTTGGGTTTAAGCGTTGCCCAGTTAACTGTACGAACGCTGGTAATTTTAGCATCGAACGACTGCGCGCCAATTAAAAAGGTAAGTGTGTCGCCAATTTCAACATCAAGGCGCTCTAACATCGACTCTTCAACTGATGCCTCGGCCACTGCGTTTTCACCAAACCATTCACCTTGAATTATCTCGTTTTGAGCCGGTACATCTTTAAGCCACGTTAAGTTTAGCTCACGGCCAATACCCGAACGCGCTTCTTCATCTTTTTTCTCATTGTCTTGAAGAGATACTTCACGTGCAACCAACTCACCATTTACCGCGTTAACACGCCCTCGAATCGTTGGGTAGAAGTCAGACACTAAAATGTCTTTCTCAGCAAGGTAGTTATTGATTGGTTCAAGGTCGTTTTGCGTAATATTAACTAAAAATGCATTGGGCGCATCGCTTGGTAATTGCGACTGCCAATCAGCAATCATGTCATTTTTAAGCACAACTAAAAACAGAAGCAGTTTAATGGCGAGCGAAAAACTAATAAGTTGAACTGCATTTACATTGGCACGCTTTTGAATCGACGCAATAGCCAATGACCAACTATTACCTGGTTTTAAACCCAGTTTTCGGCCACCGCCAAATATAAGTTTAGATATTAAAAACAACACGCCAATTAAAGTTAGCGTGGTTATAAATAATATTAGCGTTATTTTTATATTGTTACTAAATAACCACATTAACAAAAACACGGTCAATGCACTCATACCCAAGTGCACGCGGCTCACCGCTAGTTTGTCACCTAAACTACGACGCAGTACCCTAAGCGGCGGAATATCGAACAAATCAAATAACGGTTTAATAGAAAACATAACGGCGCAAATTACACCCGTACTAATTGCTACAAGCCAAGGCTTAAATCCACCCATGGGCAATTCGCTTCCCATACTTTTTGAAAGGTATCCGGTGGCTATTTCTTGCAAGCCGTAACCAATCAATAAACCTATACTCACAGCCATTGCACATACAAGCAATAAGTGAAGCATGTAAATTTTGCGGATCATTGAGCGACTGCCGCCTAATGTTTTCATCATCGCAACTGGGTCATATTGGCGCTCGCAGTATCGTTTGGCTGATACAGCAATCGCTACTGCAGCCAAAATAATACCTAGTAAACCCGCTAACAATAAAAAACTCTCTGCTCGGTTTAAACTGTTTGAAATTGGTGATTGACGGTCTTTAACACCGTACCATTGTTGGTTTTCTTTCATTTGTGGTTTTAGCCAGTCATAAAAGCTGTTTATGTCGTCTTCACTACCTGCATAGAGCTGACGGTAAAAAACACGGCTCCCAGGCTGAACAACCTCTGTTTTTGGTACATCTGCAATATTTATTAATACACGACGGCTACTTGAGAATACATTAAATGGCGCATCAGGCTCCTCAACGATCACTTTTTCAACATTAAATAACGCAGCACCTAGCTCAACTTGCGAGCCAATATCAATATTCAGCGAGTAAAAAACAGACTCACTGAGCCATACATTACCTGGGTTTGGGCCGCCGTTTGCAATAACCGTTTCACCCAGTAATGTGTTTTTTACTTTTAGCTGCCCTTTTAACGGGTATGCGTCTGACGCTGCTTTCACCGAGCTAAATTGCATTTCATCATTAGCAAACAACATAGTGTCGAAATACACCATTTGCGCGGTTTGTAAATTTTGACTTTTAGCTTGCTCAATAAAAGCGGTGTCAATGGCATGGCTGCTAGCCAATACTCGGTCGGCAGCAATAAACGCACTGCTTTTTTGTGCAATGCTTTGTGCTATTCGATCTGTCACCATAGACAAAGTAAGTACAGTTAATACCGCTAAAGCAATAGCTGCACTAATTACCGTTAGCTCACCTCTTCGAAATTCTCGCGCAAATAATTTAAGCGCTAATTTAGCCCACATTTGCAACGTCCTCTGCTTCACTTTTTACAAGTAAGCCCGCTTCTATCTGAATAATATGCTCACATTTTTGAGCGAGTCCTTCATCGTGCGTCACCAAAATTAGCGTTGTACCATGTTGAGAATTTAAGTCGAACAGCAGCGACTCAATCATTTTGCCGTTCTTACTATCTAAGTTAGCTGAAGGCTCATCGGCAAATAAAATTTTGGGTGTACCAATAAAAGCGCGGGCAATAGCAACACGCTGTTGCTCACCACCCGAAAGCTGAGATGGGTAATGATCTGTTCGGTGGCTTAGGCCTACTTTTTTAAGCAAAGCAAGTGCCTGCTCCTTAGCATCACTTTTTCCCGCTAGTTCTGCAGGCAACATTACGTTTTCGAGAGCGGTTAAGCTTTGCACCAACATGAAAGACTGAAATACAAAACCAATTTTAGCGGCACGAAGTGCTGCACGCGCTTCTTCGTCTAAATCATGAAGCGGCTCACCGTCTAAAAATATTTCGCCATTAGTCGCTGTATCCAAGCCCGCTAATAAACTCAACAAAGTAGACTTACCTGATCCCGACGTGCCAACAATAGCAACAGACTCACCGTGCTTGACATTAAAGCTGATGTCGCTGAGGATGGGCAACTCACCTTCAAAGGTAGTTACTATTTTAGACAAACCATTAACTTGAATTATATTTAATTGAGAAAGCGCTGACATATGACTCATTCAATCCTTCGTTTAGTATTCATTTTATTTTTAGTTATCAAACCGCTGAGTGCAGCAGCCGACAACACGATTTTAATACTTGGTGACAGTTTAAGCGCAGCCTATGGCCTACAACAAGAGCAAGGCTGGGTAAAATTGTTACAAGATAAGTACAATGACGAGCAAGCCGACATTGCACTTGTAAACGCCAGCATTAGTGGCGAAACGTCTGGCGGCGCACTACGCCGTTTAGATGCATTACTTACCCAATACCAACCAACACACGTGCTTATAGAGCTTGGTGCAAATGACGGTCTTCGCGGATTTCCGGTAAAAAAAATGCAAGCTAATTTGACCGCGCTGATACAAAAAAGCCAAGCAGCTAATGCAATGACCGCGCTAATGGAAATTTACATTCCACCTAACTACGGCCCTCGCTACAGCAAAATGTTTACTGATAGCTTTAGCCAAATTAGCGAAAAAACTAATACGCACTTATTAAACTTTTTTATGCTCAATATCGCTGATAAACCAGAGCTAATGCAAAACGATGGATTACACCCTAACAAAAAAGCACAGCCGTTGATACGTGATGAGATGTACGACTCGATCAAAACTTGGTTAAATAAAGACTAAAAAAATAACCTAGCTTAAGTGGGCTTTTTAGCTCACTTGCCTAATAAACACCCAAACAAACAATCGCTTATTGATTTTTAAAAAAATACACGTACTATTGCACTCAAAGTCGGTATGTAGCGCAGCCTGGTAGCGCACTGTCATGGGGTGGCAGGGGTCGAGAGTTCGAATCTCTCCATACCGACCAATTAATCAATAACTTACCTCAAATCCTAATAAGTTATTTTCTAAATAAACACTTCGTGTAGCCAATCTGTAGCCACTCTATTATTTTTTTAGTCAGAAATAACTTTTAATACTTCGTGCGTACTGGTTGCGAATTTCTTCTTACGGTGTCTGAAAATACCCTAAATAAATCTAGTTATCTTTTTATACTCCTTTAAGCTGTTACGTAGCCCCCACACACCTGAAAAGCCGTTTCTTTGTAGATACCTGAATAAGCTTTTACGCGTCCAGCTGTTACCCCAGCTTGTTTTTAAGTCATTGCTATTTAAGTAATTAACTAACAATTCATAACTTGGGTTTTTATATTTATGTGAACCACTCAGCACTACCGCTAACGCTTTAAATATTTGCCTGTCATTGTTAAGTTTATCAATTCGTTTCATAAGTCCCCCGCTATGAGTTCCTATTATACCCTTTTTAGCTACGTTTCAGGCAGACTAGTCCTATTTCAAAGAGGGGTAAATATTGCTTTACATTAGTTGGTTTAAATAGCTTGAGTTTGGTTCATTCTTTTGTAACTCTAATAAAATTACAACTACTAAGGACGGTTATGTTTTTATCAGACAATCAGCAATCAAAATCTTCAAGTACAAAAACCGAATGGACTTTAAACGACAAAGGCTTAACTAATAATTTTACTGAAACAACTTATGAAATTAACTGCCTCAGCTTTTCACTAAAAAAAGATGGTTATAAAGGTGTCGCATCAATATTTTATAACAATGATTTCCTCTGCAATTTAACTACCCTATATAGCCAAGCTGGGATTTATAAAAGGTATGGCATCAAAGAAAGCATAATAATAAATAATAATATTAAAGATAAACTGTTAGATATAAGCAATAACGAAATCACGCTATCTAGCGCACTAATCAACTTCAAATCAAAAGACTACGGTATAGCTGGTTTAAGGACTGTTGAATGTAATTCCTCTTATGACGTCCTATTTTATGGTAAATATGTAACGAGTGTTTCTAAAGAAACAGCTCATAAAATAGAGACTACAAAAGACATTTACCTAAAGAAAAAACTTTCAGCTTTAAATGAAAAAGTAAAAGACGAAAATACATTAAGCGAAATTGAAAAAAGGAAAAATAGCCTCTATACAAAAAACTATAAAATAACTCGAAGCCCGAACGAAGTTATACTCACCACTGAAACAGCATCAAACTTAAATGTAGTACAAAGGCTGGATGTAATTACTGCTGAATGTGCGTATGGCATGAATATTTTTAAAGACTTGTTCGCAAGCATTAGTGATATTTTTGGCGGCAGAAATAAAAGCATACAAAATACTCTAAAAGACGCCCGTAAAAACGTATTAGCTGAACTCCAAAAGGAAGCCTTTTCTTTAGGTGCTAATGCTGTAGTAGGTATAGACCTAGATTACAGTGAAATATCTGGCGGTGGTAAGTTTGGCATGTTGTTTATCGTTGCTTCGGGTACTGCGGTGATAGTTGAGTAATCCTGTCAGAATTGAAGCCCAAAAAACTTGGGCTTATCATCACTTATTGAATTTTGTTTTTATTAAGCTTATGACTTCTTCGTTATCATGTAACTCTGCGTATTCTAAGGGTGGAGTAGAAAACTCCGCATAAGTGATGTCTTGGGCTGTATTTAAAATATTTTTTACGCCTTCAACATCATTATCAGCAATTGCATTTAGTAACGCTTTTTGGCTGTTGTATCTTTGCATGGACGCGTTATGTTCTGTTTGCTCTCGATTACAATGCTTACAAATAATAGCTTCATTCTTTATTAGTTCAGCACAAAATGGACATTTTTTTTGTGTACCTGAGGCTAGTTCTTTGCTCTCGATAGTTTGGTTGTCCTTTTTAGCGACAAGCGCTAACACTATACCAAGGGGGCCAAGAACAAAACCGACTAAAAACCATAGAAAGCCGCTTCTTCCTTTATTACTTCCAGCAATACCTGCTATTAATCCGCACAAACAAAAAAAGACAATAAAACCCACTGACATACTATTTCCCTATATTTTTTATTTTCAAATTCACTGATATATTACATATCATTCTCAGGAAATATAAACTTTTTAATTTTAGATTTTTCTGCTTCATTTTTAGGTGAGGCTGCTTTTAGCTCAATACTCTTACCGTAAAATTTACTATCTTGAAACTCAGCTATAGTATAAAAACCGTTTGAATCATTAAACCAAATGATTCCTCTTTTAGACCCTTTAGTTATTATTTTAGTAGGATCGCCATACTGCTTTAACAGTTCGCTCTCTAAATAACTAAATGAATAATTCAAATCGCCCTCACTTAACTCTAATTTTATTTTGTGAATAACTCCATCAGCTACTTTTACTGTTATTTTTGTAGGAGAGTTAAAAAAAGTAGTTGGTATTTCACATGTAAAGTTATTATCTGCTGAAGTGTATTCAAGTGTTTCATCTGGGCAAGCTGGGAGTCTTTCGTTAATCGTGAACCCTTTAATTGAAGAAAAGTTCATCTTTTTTTCTGGGAGTTCAGAACATGCGGCTATAACTAATAGTGAAAGTGAAAGTGAAAGTGAAAAAAATTGTTTAATCATATTAAAAATCCATTTAAAATTTATCCCTCATCAAGCCTAGCATAATCCCCGACTCACCAAAAATACATTTAACAAAGTATGAAAAAGAAATAACAGTTAGGAGTTAAGTAAAAACGCTAACTTCTCTATATTAGCCTTTTCTATACTCGGTAGTCCTTATTCTTTTTACTGACTACCACGTATTTAATCAGTTATTTTAATTATTTATATAAAGTTACTTAACTACTTAACACAAATAAGTAAAGCCCTTATAAATAAAGGGCTTTAGCGGAGTTAGGTAAATTTTAAGAGCTTAACTTTACTCAACTAACCTAACAGTTAATATAAAAGAAGCGGCTAGTTACTGCTTAATTTATATCGTGTTTGATTCCCCCCCGCTTTTTTAGCTTGTAGATAACCTTCTCGGTTTAGCTGTTTTAGCGCTTTACCAATAATGCTGTTTGACTGAGAGCTAAGCTTTTTATCTTCATAACTTAACTCACCAGCAGTAAACCAGCCATTTATACACTGCGGCCTGTCTATTTCGTTTGCAAAATCTATCTTACTGGCAGGTGCTATATAATTGTCGTATATGTAACTATATGCAAAGCCCTTATCTTGATAGCTGTCATTAAGCTTGGCTATTTGCTGCAAATCTTCGTCTTTTAGCATCCAACCATAACCACTTAAATAGAGATGCTTTACTTCAAGCCAAAACTGTTTGAGTTGTGACTCATCAACCTGTTTTAATGAGCCTGTACCGTCATAGTGCCAGCCTAGCAACTCGTTTAACTTATCCATGTTAGCGGCCTGTTCCATTTCAATAACAGCAAAGCGGCTTGAGCCTGTTTCATCCTTTAAAAATTCGCTACCGTTAACCGTGGCAATAAAATGTGTTTGCCGTGGTTTTTTAATATCGAGCCTTGCATAAGGTGGGCGAACCGTATCAACCTTATTAGTAATAAACGCTTTTAAACTACCTTGTGAGTTTTTACTGGTGCGTTCAAGCTCGCCTAACTCAACAATAAATGAGCGAATACAGGATAAAACACTGTCTTTATCATCGGGGTTTAGTGCCGCCCCTTCTAAAAACGCATGTGGAATAATCTCTGCAAAGCGAGAAACAAACGCTGTTTTTCTGAAAGATTGATCACCTTGTAAAACAGGCACAAGTTTACTGTTAAAGTTGCTCTCATAAATAGAGGCCACACAACCAACCAGCCAGTGCTTTAATACGGTTTCGGCTAACGCTTCATGCTTGGCATTTAAACAGCTAATAACCGCACTAACGCGCTCTTTACCGTCCCACTGTTCACCATCTAAGTATAATTTTATGGGGTGGTATTTAGTTTGCTCACATAGCGCGACTAAATGTGTGTTAATTGCCTTTTCAGGTAAACCATAAATGTTTGCAGCAGATATAAGCTTACTATTAATACTGTCGTAAGAGTCGGCTATTAAATTACCAAACATGTCACACACCTCATTATTAAACGTCATCATGTTAAGCCTAAAGTCTAGGCTGCAAAAATTAGCTAAATCAGCAAGGTTTTGATTAGTGTTCAATACTCTTACATTGCCTTTACTGTCCTCTTTTAAATCGGTAAAGCGTGGCCTATCTAGTGCCGTATTTTGAGGTAACTCTATTTCGTAGCTTTTGTGCGGGGCTGGTATATTTATACTCATAATTTAGCCCCCATAAATAACGTTTGGGTGCGTTGGTTTTGCTTATAAATTTTGTACTCTTTTAAGTTGTGTTTGTGCAACTCAGAAAAGTAAGTTTCAGCCACCAGCTTTAACGCTCGTTTATAATCGCCTTGATAGGAACGTATCTGAATCGCCCCGTGTTTGCCAGAGACTCAATAACTTGAGAAACTGGAACTATGAAAAAATCAAATCGCTATAC
>NZ_PNDV01000006.1:0-40744 GCF_005930865.1 Pseudoalteromonas sp. S554
ATATCTAGACAATGTTGTGTTCGATTGGTTTGCATAACTCACTCCTGTTATTAAAAAGAAATGAGCTTAGCGAATATAAAATAAATGTTTAGGTGTGGTTTAGCCGACGGTTACTGATATTTAGTTATTCATATATTTTCATGAGAATCCAAGTACAGTTTTGTAGTAAACTTACTCCCATAAACGGAAAGTACAAAAGCATAGTTTTACTTTTAGTACCCACATTAGTACCCATAGGCTGCGGCCTTTAATTAAAGGTCATATAAATCAAATGAGTAGAGCAGGAATACAGTGGTTCCCTGGGCACATGAATAAAGCCCGAAATGAAATTAAAGAAATAATGCCACAAATGGATGTGATCATTGAAGTGCTTGACGCACGCATTCCTTATAGTAGCGAAAATCCAATGGTGACAACGCTTCGTGAAGGCAAACCGGTCATCAAAATTTTAAATAAGGCTGATTTAGCCGATCCTAAAATGACTCAAGTATGGAGAGACTACTTTGAGCAAGAAAGTGGTGTTAAAGCCATTGCGTTTGGTCATGATAAAGCAGCTGAAGTGCACCGTATTAATGAGCTTTGTAAAAAGTTAGTGCCGCATAAAGTGGGTGCCGATAAGCAAATTAAAGCCATGATCATGGGTATTCCAAACGTGGGTAAATCTACATTAATTAATGTATTAGCTGGTCGTATAGTGGCAAAAACGGGTAATGAACCTGCGGTTACCAAGGCGCAGCAGCGCATTAAGCTTGAAGACGGCATTATGCTATACGATACGCCTGGCATGCTTTGGCCAAAAGTAGAGAACGAGAATTCAGGTTATCGTTTAGGTGCAACGGGTGCAATACGCGACACTGCACTTGAGTACGAAGAAGTTGCTAGTTACACCGCTGAATATCTATTGCATGCTTATCCTGAACTACTAAAAGCGCGCTATAAGTTAAACGAATTGCCAGAAAGCGATTGGGAATTTGTGGAAATGGCGGGTAAAAAGCGTGGTTGTATTCGTGGTGGTAATCAAATAGACACGTATAAAATGTCTGAAATACTCATTAACGAACTTCGAGATGGCATTATTGGTCGCATTACCATGGAAACACCAGCCATGCGTGAAGAAGAAGAAATAATGGTTGCCGGATTACGCGCCGCTGCAGAAGCTAAAAAAGCTGCTAAAGAAGAAGAGAAAAAACAGCGCCGTGCACGCGCACGAAAAAACCGCCGTTAAATTGTGAGCTTATGTGAGTATGTTGCTCACTAAATTTCAGACATAAAAAAAGCCCGTAAGGGCTTTTTTAGTTTCATATCTACCGTCACCGATATGAGCAATGTAGCAAGTAAAATAGTAGGGCGGTTACTTACCATCAACATCAAGGGGCGTTGCGGTTAATAACAAGTAACCATAGCTGTTAACGTGCGCCACACGTTGTTTCAGGGTCGAGAAACAAGTTATTCATTCCGTTACAAAGCTGTATGTTCTGCCTTGTTGATAGTGATTATCAATTAGATCTAAGTATCTGTCAACACTCAAATGCAAATAATTATCATTATCTTGGAGCGCATTTTTTATTCTCTTTTAAATCGGTATGTTAGCGTTAAATAACTACTCTTTTTTATTTTCACTTAAGCGTAAATTTATTTTATCAACTAGCACTTCATCGAGCTTATTAAACCTGCTAACAATAAGTAAAAAATCACTTCCATCTGTTTTTATTACTTTAATAGTGGTGTTATCTAGTTCAGTTTTACCGTATGAGGTTTCTATTTTATCAATGTCATTAAAGTGACTAAGGTCTGACTCAAGCTTTCCAGCATCGTTTTTATAGTAGCTAAAAATATAATTATCAGTTATTCCGTTTCCATCGTCTCGATAGTCAAACATGGCATCACTATAAAAATAGAGAACGTCTTCATTTTCTGGTGTTAGGCGGTTACGTTTTAAAAAGTGAGTTTGATAAGCCCATAACTTTTCGCCTTTTATTATAGCGCTACCAGGTAAAATATTAGCTTCTTGAAGTACACCGAAGAGTAATATTGGCGAAAGCGCCAGAGACATAAAGCACTGTCTGACTCGCCAGTAAGAATTGTAATGCAAAGCTTTTTGGTTGGTGTTTGCGTGCTCTATGTAACTCACTAATGGAAGCCATAGAAAAGGCATAACCAGCAATGCGATAGTGGCGTATTCTTCCATGCGGTAAACCAATGTGGTTGCAAGTACTAATAAAAATAAAACAGCAGCCCCCCAGCTTGGGATTATTTTACTTTTACTTGATTGCAATTCACTGTGTTGCTTCAGTGCTTGATAAAGGGGGTAATACCATAAAATGGCGAAAATACCGCGAGCAATAGGCATTATATTGGCATTGCTGTGCTGATTTATAGCTTTAAAGTTACGGTAGCACCAATAGTTAATATAAATACCTAAGCTTAAAATGCTGTAAATAATAAACTTGCTGACCGATACAGCGTAAAATGGGGTATTTTCAAAAGTAGGTCGCTTTGCCGACTCGAGTCGCCAGTCTGCAATAAAGAAAATGAATAATAAAAGGTAACCGGCAAGTGCGTATTTAAGCCAGTTACCTCCAAGGTTATCGAGTATGTCGGCCGTTGTTTGAGGCGCCTCAGTTGTGTTTGCGTACTTTAAAATTGAGTAGTGCGTGGCTGAAATAAGTTTGTTTCGTTGCGCTAGGTAGTCGCTGATTTTATCAGCGGGAATATGGTCTTTCTTTGCGTAAAAGTGATAGCTTAGCGTTAAAATATTATCATTAAAGCTAACGGATGTTTTTAAATAAAAGTAGTCGTTATCAATCTCGTCTTGGCTATTGTCAAACGCCCAGTTTTTTTCAGTAAAATGAAGTTTTATGCTGGTGTCGATTATATTGGGGTATTCAAAATAAAGTGGGTCTTTGCGATTAGTTTGCTTTGGCTCGTAAACACTGTTTTGTATTTCAGAGGCGTAAAAATCAGCTTCATATCCGTCACTGGTTTTTTCCCAAAATTGGCTAATAAGGTACGACTCGCTAGTGATAAACTGACCTGTTTGTTGGTCCTCACTTACCGCCATGGGTTTATCGATTTTGAGCTCGTCAAAAAAACCTTGGTAGTATTCAAGGTATGATTTTGCAACGCTGTCTAGCCCGTTGCGCGCTAAATTACTTCTGCGATTAATAGCCTGAAACTCGGCATAAGAATATTCGGTAGTAAATAGGACCGGTTCTTTTACTGTTTTAGGAATATAAAATTGATCGTTTACTATTACCGTTTTATGCACAGGAGTTTGTGCCATAGGCGTTAATGTATTTTCGCCATTTTTTATAATAAGCGCATATCCGTAATCGGGCTGCGCTAAATAGGGAAGTGTCCCTCGTTGATAACTAATGGTTGGATCCAGCCAATAGCGTTTGCCTTTGTACTCAAGAGTTACAATTACGTGGTTAAAAACGCTTGCTGTGGCCGGTAGTTCTATTAAGCGCTTAGTTTCTTCTGTATCTACAAGAGCAGGGTATGCTTCTATTTTCATCGCTTCTAATAATGAAATGAGTAGAGTTGTTTTATCTTTACAGTCACCATACCGTAGTGATAGCGTTTCTGAGGCAGGCGTTGGCTGATGAGAATTGGTGCCCATTTCTAAACCTAAATAGCGTATTTCGTCTTGGCTAAAGCGTAATGCTGCGGCAATCCTATCGGATGTATTGGTATGCTGTGCCTGTATAGATTGCGCTATGGCGTTAATACTACTAGGTGTTTCGATTGCTGACTCATAAAGTGGTAATGCCCAATTAACAACTTCGTCCCAACTATTATATTCAGAGAGATAAACTTGCATGTATGGGTTGTACCAGGTGGGTGTTTCAGAGTCTTGCGTGAGTAAAGGGGCTTCGAACTCTGATATAGAGTAGTCCGTACCGTATTGGTTTTCAGTCTGTTTTGTTTCGGCAGTGCCATTTATGGTTTTTATATTAAGAGGTGTTTTTTTACCCCATAAAACACGCATATACTGTTGCACTACGGGCACTGACCACCTTAGTGTGCGCCGAGTACTAAATTTATTGGCATAGATAGGATTACTGCCGGTAACACTGTAGCTATAATCGAGCATATCTCCGCTTCGCATATCGTCAACAATGATATTTAAAGAAAGCCTTCCGTTATAAATTTTATCAGCTAAATCAGGCTCGCTCTGGATAACAGATAACCTTGCAGTTGAAAGCTTATCTATGTGCTTACCATCTCTAATTATGGAGAGTGTGTGCAATGTTAGGGTCTGATAGCTTGGGTCAAAATTGAGGCTTAACTGGCTTATATAGTCAACGCCACTTTGATTAAGTGCTTGCATTACTAGGCGTGTGTATCGTTGTTGTTTTTGACGTTCAGGAACATAAGTCTGGTTGTCGAGTAATAGGTAAAGTGTGCCATCGCGCACTTTTGCCATATCACTTTTTTGGGGCTGTTTTACGTCATGTAGGGTGACCCAATTACCAGGTGCATCTATTTTATATTGCGTAGCATAAGCTGGTGCATTACATAGAAATAAAACACATGTTAGTAGCCAATAAAGAGGGTAAAGAAATGTCCGTTTCATTTTTAATTCTTATTATTTGTTATTAATGCATACCACTTATAGGTTTATATAGTGGCCTATTTTTAATCGATATTATCATACAGATTGAATCGTGAAGAGCTTTAGTAATGCGTTATTTTTAAATACTCGCCTGCTTTAACTGTAATTAAATAAACCTTTCTTCAATGTGTTTATGGGAGAATTTATGACTATTTATTTATACCTTAAAGGGCGCAGCTGCAGTAAAAATTATTAAACATAACAATATGCTCGATATCAATAAGGCCTTTTAAGTTACCGATACAAAATTAAAAAGCATTATTTAAAATGCAGTGTTTATGAAATAAAGCCTAACGTTTTTATTGGTTTATATAATAAACAGCGTGTTGTACCGTTAATATATTCTCTTTGTAAAAAAAATATAGTGAATTGATTGCATTTTAAGCGACTTCTATGGTGATGTTCGCTTTAAGTAATGCTATACTCCCGCCGAATAATTTATCGACTTTATTAAGAGTAAAATAATGGCAGATTTATCGAAGTACAGAAACATTGGTATTTTCGCGCACGTTGATGCGGGTAAAACCACTACTACTGAGCGTATCCTGAAGCTTACAGGTACTATCCACAAAACAGGTGAGGTTCATGATGGTGAATCTACTACCGATTTCATGGATCAAGAAGCTGAGCGCGGTATTACTATCCAGTCTGCGGCAGTAAGCTGTTTCTGGAAAGATCACCGTTTCAACGTTATCGATACTCCTGGACACGTTGACTTCACAGTTGAAGTTTACCGTTCACTTAAAGTATTAGATGGCGGTGTTGGTGTATTCTGTGGTTCTGGTGGTGTTGAGCCACAATCAGAAACTAACTGGCGTTACGCGAACGAATCAGAAGTTGCACGTATTATTTTCGTAAACAAATTAGACCGTATGGGTGCTGATTTTTACCGTGTAACTGAGCAAGTACGTAAAGTACTTGGTGCTGTACCATTAATCATGACTTTACCAATCGGTATTGAAGATGATTTTGTTGGTGTTGTAGACGTTCTTACTAAAAAAGCATACGTTTGGGATGACACTGGTCTTCCTGAAAACTACGAAATCACAGATGTTCCTGCAGACATGGTAGAAAAAACTGAAGAATACCATGAAATGCTTATCGAAACTGCTGTAGAGCAAGACGATGATCTAATGGAAGCGTACATGGAAGGTGAAGTACCTTCTGTTGAAGATATTAAGCGTTGTATCCGTAAAGGTACTCGTGACCTTGCGTTCTTCCCAACGTTCTGTGGCTCTGCATTTAAAAACAAAGGTGTTCAACTAGTACTTGATGCTGTTGTTGATTACTTACCGGCTCCTACAGAAGTTGATCCTCAACCTCTTATGGATGAAGAAGGTAATGAAAACGGCGAGTTTGCAATTGTTTCTGCAGACGAACCTTTCAAAGCGCTTGCATTCAAAATCATGGATGACCGCTTTGGTGCATTAACATTCGTACGTATCTACTCTGGTAAGCTTAACAAGGGTGACACTATCCTTAATGCGTTTACTGGTAAAACAGAACGTGTTGGCCGCATGGTAGAAATGCAAGCTGACGAGCGTAAAGAGCTTACTTCAGCGCAAGCGGGCGATATCATCGCTATCGTTGGTATGAAGAACGTGCAAACTGGTCACACTCTTTGTGATCCTAAGCACCCAGTAACACTTGAACCAATGGTATTCCCAACTCCAGTAATCTCGATTGCTGTACAGCCTAAAGATAAAGGCGGTAATGAGAAAATGGGTGTTGCTATCGGTAAAATGGTTGCAGAAGATCCATCTTTCCAAGTTGAGACTGATGAAGATTCAGGCGAAACTATCCTTAAAGGTATGGGTGAGCTTCACTTAGATATCAAAGTAGATATCCTTAAGCGTACTTACGGTGTAGACCTTATTGTTGGTCAACCACAGGTTGCTTACCGTGAAACTATCACTCGTGAAATCGAAGATAGCTACACGCATAAGAAACAATCTGGTGGTTCTGGTCAGTTCGGTAAAATTGATTACCGCATCAAGCCAGGCGAAGTGGGTTCAGGCTTCACGTTCACATCATCAGTTGTTGGTGGTAACGTACCTAAAGAATTCTGGCCTGCAGTTGAGAAAGGCTTTAAATCAATGATGCAAGAGGGTGTGCTAGCTGGCTTCCCTGTACTTGACGTTGAAGTAGAACTTTTCGACGGTGGCTTCCACGCCGTGGATTCATCTGCAATCGCATTCGAAATCGCTGCTAAAGGCGCTTTCCGTCAATCGATCCCTAAAGCGGGCGCACAACTTCTTGAGCCAATCATGAAAGTTGACGTGTTCACGCCAGAAGATCACGTTGGTGACGTAATCGGTGACCTTAACCGTCGTCGTGGTATGCTAAGCGACCAAGAAGCTGGTTTAACTGGCGTTCGCATTAAAGCTGACGTTCCGTTATCAGAAATGTTTGGTTACATCGGTTCACTACGTACAATGACATCAGGTCGTGGTCAGTTCTCTATGGAGTTCTCACACTACGCACCTTGTCCAGCTAACGTATCTGAAACGGTAATCGCTGCAGAAAAAGAGAAAAAAGCTGCTAAGTAATTAGCCTTTTAAACTCTAAAAAAACCCGCACATGTTGCGGGTTTTTTATTGGTTAAAATTTTTTCTAGCTTCTGTGAAATCTATAGTTAGCATATATTTTAAGCATAAAAAAAGGAGCGCTAAGCGCTCCTTTTTAGTGTGATGCACGGTTAATTAAACTTTCTAATTAACTTTGCTTTGAGGTTTTTGATTTTTAGCTTACGAACACGATGAAAACGTTGTACTGGCATTGTTGTTAATTGCTCTGCTGGTAGTGCTGGCAAAGCTTCAGGGTATTGTCCTTTGCTTGGTACTGATACTGTTTGTAAATGTACTTTAAGTGCAGCGAGTGTTTTGCTGTTATCGACTTCACTAGGGCATATAAATATACCTAGTTTTCTGAGCGCTACACCAAACTTAATACTACTCGAGTAACGAACAATGGGAGCTGCAAGTATCAGCCCTAATAAAATAGGTGATAACCACCAGAAAAATACAGGGGTAAAGTAATAAGCAACCCCGCCCCAAACAACTGCAACTACGGTTGAAAATAGTGTATAGCCAAAGGCTTCTTTCCACGACACCATGCGGCCTTCTCGCGGTTGAGCATCCCACGTTACTTTTTTACCTAAAAATACACATACTACAAAGTAAGCATGAAAAACCATCATCAGCGGTGCCACAATAACGGCAAACAAAGTTTCAATAATTGAACCAGCTATGAGTTTAATTGACCCACCAAAACGCTTATTTCTGTGGACTAGGGTAACAATGACCCCCATTAACTTAGGCATTAATAAAATAATAATGGTTAAATAAAGTAATGAGTCAATTAAATCTGTTTTAGCTATTTGCCATGTAGGAAATAACTGATAAGCACGATTAAAATAGACATCACTGTTTAATGCGCGGGTAACGGCATCAATAGTACTTAATGCGAGCATTGATAGCCAAATAAGCGACGATATATATGCTGTTGCACCCAGTAAAAAATGAAACTTACTCATAAGCTTTAATTTATTTGATGACAATAAACCAAGGTGTTGAATATTGCCTTGTACCCAGCGCCTATCACGAATTGCGTAGTCTAATATATTGCTTGGAACTTCTTCATAGCTACCTTCAATTTCAGATAACAACAATACATCCCAATCTGCTGAGTGAAGTAAAGAAGCTTCAACAAAGTCGTGGCTGAGAATTTCACCACCAAAGGGGGCATTCCCTTTTAACGTAGGTAAGCCACAACATTTAATGAAGGCATCGACCCTTATAATTGCGTTATGTCCCCAGTAGTTAGCTTGATCGGTTTGCCAAAAAGCAGAGCCAGTAGCTAGCATGGGGCTGTAGAGTACCGATGCGAATTGTAAAAAGCGACCAAAAAAAGTATCTTGGCGAACCGGAATAGGGATTGTCTGAATAAGACCTGCTTGTGGGTTATTTAGCATGCTAGTTGTTAGCTCAAGCATACACTTGCCAGTCATTATACTGTCTGCATCGAGTACAATCATATGATCGTATTTACTACCCCAGCGTTCACAAAAATCCGTTAGGTTGCCTACTTTGCGGTGTTTATTGTCTTCACGGCGGCGATAAAAAATATGTTTGGCAGTATCTCCTAAGCGCTCGCACATTGCGTGCCATGCATTGAGTTCATTCTCGGCTATCTGCGGGTCTTGTGTATCGCTTAGTAAGTAAAAATCAAAGTGTTCGAGCTGTCCTGTCTCTTTAAGCGACGCTAGACTTACTTCAAAACCAGCAATTACACGGTGGGTGTCTTCGTTGTAAATAGGCATTACAACCGCTGTTTTTTGCTTAGCAATAGCTTGGGCGTGGATCGCGATTGGTTTTATGCGCTTTAAGGTAAGTGGATCGATACGAAATAGCTGTAATACAAACCCTATTGTGCCACTACAAAATGCCGTCACTATCCATGCAAATGTAATAGAAAATAAGACAAGCAGTGCATACTCAAGCAACGTCATGCCGTTTGAGTTAAGTATGTCGAACATGATTGATATGCCATAGCCTGATATGAATATAGCGGCAATTGCAAAAAGCCATACACGAGCTGTTTTAAATGGCATTGTCGTTCCCTTTTTTTGCTTACTTGATGTCATTTGGATACCAAACATAGCTCCATACCTCACTAATGTCTTTGTCACGTAGTTTTAACGATAAGCGCATATCGACGGGGTTGTCGTCTTGTGGTGCAATTTTAAAAGCAACACGCCAGCCGTACCCTTCAGGCAGCTTTTGAACGGATACATCACTTACTTCACCCGTAGTAAGCTGAATATCTGCATTTAACTTAAGTTGTTCAGAGAGAGCATTTAGAGCAGGGCCTGAAAAATCAACAGTGAATTGACGATGACTTTGTGGTGGCGGGTTATCTTCACCGGGCAATGCCGCGCTGCCGATACGAGTACGAACTACATGTGCTTTTTCATGTTTGTTTAAACTGCTATTAAACGTACTCATTTTGTAGCTAAGTTTTAATGAATCACCTGCTTTGAAGGGGGTTTCTGGTACCCAGTAGCTAACAATGTTGTCGTTTGTTTCGGTATCTGTTGGAATTTCTACTAGCTCAACACGGCCATTGCCCCATTCACCCTGAGGTTCAATCCACAGGCTTGGGCGATCATGGTAATGTGCTTCTATATCAAAATAGTTATTAAAGTCACGGTCGCGCTGCGCAAGCCCAAAACCTTTCGGGTTTTCGTACGCAAATGACGTAACGCTTAGTTGCGATGGATTATTCAGTGGGCGCCATACCCACTTGTCATCCTGTGATTGAGTTAACAAACCATCAGAGTCATGCACCTCGGGACGATAATCATCAAAAAATTTTGTGCTATTTTCACCATGATAAAACATGCTTGTTAGTGGTGCGATGCCTAACTTTTTCACGTCTTTACGGGCAAATATTTGCATGTCTATTTTAACGGTTGTGTTGGTAGTAGGGTCAATATTAAATTTATAAGCGCCAGATACTGATGGGCTATCAAGTAATGCAAACAGTACAATGTTAGTTTGTTCTGCTGTCGGTTTTACTAGCCAAAACTCTTTAAACATAGGGAACTCTTCGCCAGATGCAAGCGCTGTATCAATTGCTAATCCGCGAGCTGAAAGGCCATAAACTTGATTTGGACCTACAACACGAAAATAAGAAGCACCTTGAAACACCATAATCTCATCTTTATAAGTATTAGTATTTAAAGGGTAGTGAAGCCTAAAACCTGCATGGCCAAGCTGTGTATTGGTTGTGCTTTTAGTTAACTCATCTTTTAGCGGTGCAGCCGTTCCATCGTAATTATAAAAGTCAGTATTAAAGGGAAGTCTGCTGTGTTTTGAGTCGCTATCAACAGTATTTATTGTCACCGGTGTTTTGTATAAAAAACCAGGATGAAATAGCTGTAATTCATACAAACCATCATCTTTCCAAACAGCTTGATCTTGCTTAAAACGAATGGAGCGGTAATCCTGATAATTAATGTTATTTAGTGCATCAAGTTCAATATTGTTTGGCGCCTTATAGTCTTCACTGGCTAATTTTTTTGCACGTGCGCTGATAACATCAAATAAACTACTTTGTGAAATAGAGGCTTTGGTGGTACTTGCTAATGCTTGGTTACTAACTGCAAATGTTGAAAGTGCAATAAATAAACCCAAAATCGATTTAGTATGAGACTGCCATCGTGTTGTTAATTTGATAAGTTGCTTCATTTTTTCTTCCTTTATGAAAACGGCTAGGTCACATTTAAAAGTGATTTTTTTACTTAATGGGTAAGCCTAAATTAATCTATGAATTTGATGTTAAGTACTGAAGTTACGAGGTTTGTAAAGTTACATTTAATAAAAAATGAACTACCTAACGCAAAAGATATTAAGGGGGGATAGCTGAAGCTTGTCTGAATTATTTTTACAGAGGAATAAAAAAAGCCGCGAATGCGGCTTTTTATTTTTTACTTTAAGCTAATTATTTCTTTTTAAAGCGACGCACTATAGAAAGTGGTGCTAAAAGAAGAGATAACCAAAGCAATGAGCCAGCATCGTTATCATCATCTGAACGCAAGTTATTTACCTTCACAGCAACTTTTTCAGCTTTTGATACATTACCAACGCTATCTTCAACTTGTACAGTAAACGTAATGCGGTTTTCAAATTCATAATCAATTTCACCAGCAACAATTAGCTGACCTTGATCATTAATTGACACACTATCGTTTTCAGACACGATAAATTTAACAACAGGTGAATCTTCAGGGTTAGGATCTGAGTAATCAAGCATGCCAATAACAGTACCTACAGCGCTGTTTTCATCAATAGAGAATACTTGATCTGGGGCAACCACAGGAGTCTGTTCTTCTGGTGTAAGCACAACTTCAGATTTGATATCAACAATCACAGGGTCATGATCAGACGCGCGGTATGCACTTTCTGAGTAAAGAGTAGACTGATGCCCTTCGCTCTTAAACTCTACATTGTAATCAAGTACGATAGGCTCATCGGCATTAATGTGCCAATCTTTAGCAGCCACTACTTTACTAAGTAAAGACTCAGTCGCCACTGCATGGTCAAGGCTACCAGCGCGGCCTGAGAAGCTGTAAGAGTAAGCTAATGTATTACCATCAAGCTCAGCAACAACATTTTTGTAGCCTTTTTCGTCAAATTTGCGAATTGGATCTTCCATCGCGTAGGCGTTCATATCACCCACTAAGATAATATCTTCGTCGTCTACACCTGTTGGTTTGCTGTCTAACCAATCAGCAAATGCGCTTGCACCTTCTGTACGGATTTCATTCCAACATGCTTGACCATCGTTTTGATCTTCATTAGCGCCACTTGCACTACCACAACCGCCTTTTGATTTTAAGTGCGCTACAGCAACAGTAAATACTTCTTGCGACTCTAACGATTTAAAGCTTTGTGCGATAGGTGTACGGTTGCTGAAATCAAATGGTGCTGCGGTAGTAATAGCAGCAGACCCTACTTCTTCAACTTTGTTTGCGCGGTAAATAAGTGCTGTTGTAATTGCGTCAGTACCTACTTGGTTAACATTAAAGTCTACAAAAGCATATTCGTTAGCACTGTCAGCATCATTTAGTGCGTTTACTAAACTTGCAATTGCACTAAACTCACCAAAGCCATCGTTTTCAATTTCCATTAAACCAACAACGTCAGCTTGCATTGCGCTAATTGCACTTACTAACTTAGCTTCTTGGCGAACCAACTCTTCAAGTGAGTCAGCACCGCGGCTGGTTGGGAAACCAGCGCCTTGGCCGTCACCGTTGAAGTAGTTTAGAGCGTTAAAGCTTGCAACACGTAAGTCTGCTTCAGGATTTAGTTCCGGTGCGTCTTCACGTGGATTAGTTGCAATAAACTGCGGTGCAACTGTTGGGTGAATACGGTATGTGCTAAAGCTATACGCTAATGCGCCTGTTACGCTGTTCACACTATCGCCTGTACGTAATGTGTTTTCTGCTGATAAACCTGGGGTCGGGTAAGCAGTAGGATCTGAGTTTTGAACAGTTGAACCGTCATCAACTAAGATTTTTTTAGTTAAGTTTTCTACTTCAACTGCGTTAGCTGCATCGCCAGGCATAGCAACTTGTGTGCCTTGGTATAAACGTTCTGTTGCAAGCTCAACTTCACCGTAACGGCCTAAACCAAAGTTATTTGTTACAACTAACTCTTGGTCTAAAGTAACCAGCATTCCTTCAAAGGCTTCTAAATCATCTTGGCTTGCTAAAGGTAAAGAAATTTTAGTGGCACTTACTGATTGACCCGTTGCACATACCGCAACTTGAACAACATCAGATATTTGCGTTGAATCGAAGTATTCATCAACTGTACCTTGAACACGTACGTGATCGCCAACGTTTACATCTGTATCTGCAAAGTAAACAAATACACCTTCAGAAGTTAGTGGGTTTGTATCTTCATCAGCGGCAAGAGAGGTTACAAAGAAACCTTTAAGTTCATCATCGCCTTGGAAGTCGGCAGTAACAATACCTTCTAGTTCTACTAGTGTGTCAACGAGTGGGCTTTCGTTTCCTTCGCCTTGAATAGCACTAATTAGCGTTTTGTCTGCAGCACATACAATTGGGTCAATTGGATCTGGTTCAGGTTCTGTTCCGCCACCATTACCCGCGTGAGAACCGAGACCGTCAAAGGTATCAATATCAAACTGTTCCCACTCTTCACTTGGTAAAAACTCAGCAGTTGAATCGGTGCGACCTGACGTTATGCTTAGCTTACGGCGTAACGTTTTGTTTTGTGTTTGTGCCGTAGCATCGGACCAAAATGACCCAGGATCAACCCCCACTTGGCCAAAGCTATCAACAATCACGCCGTCTTTAGTTAAAACAAGGGCATCATCACCGTTGTAGTAAGTCACAGTGCTAGTTGTATCTGCAATGTCCAGTATGTCGGCTGTTGCACCCGGATTTGAAATTATGTAGGTAGTATTAGCGGCTAATGTACCTGTTAAATCAATCGAGTTACCAACTGAACTGCTACCATTTGAATAAAGTCCTAAAACATAGCCTTCAAGAGAAATCTCGGTATCAGCATTATTATAAAGTTCAATGGCTTTATTATTACTGCTACCTTCAATATATTCAGAAATGATTAGATCAGCGGACGCTGGTGCACTTATGCTTGCAATAACAAGCGCCAGTGGCGTTATTTTTGTTTTTAACATTTTTTATTATTCCCGTGTATTTAAATCCCAAAATGGGACACCAGTTTAGAGAATCTAAATGACAAAAATAATACAATTATGTTAATGAATGTAAACGAAAAGGCGGTTTTACCGCCTTTTTATCAATTACTTACTTTTTAGTGAGGTATTGCGCGGCTTGCTTAGCGAAATAGGTTAATATGCCATCAGCCCCTGCGCGCTTAAAAGCGAGTAAAGACTCCATAATTGTGGATTCTTCGCTCAGCCAACCGTTATCAATCGCTGCTTTGTGCATTGCGTATTCTCCGCTAACCTGATATGCGAAAGTAGGTACACCAAATTCGTCTTTAACGCGGCGTACAATATCAAGGTAGGGCATACCGGGTTTAACCATCACCATGTCGGCACCTTCTTGTAAATCAAGCGCGACTTCTCTAATTGCTTCATCTGAGTTGGCAGGATCCATTTGATAGGTTTTCTTATCGGCCCCTTTTAAGTTACCTGCAGAGCCTACAGCATCTCTAAAAGGCCCGTAGTAGCTAGACGCATATTTAGCTGAGTAAGCCATAATACGTGTATGAATATGGCCATCTGCTTCCAGTGCTTCGCGAATAGCGCCAATACGACCATCCATCATGTCAGATGGCGCAACTACATCTGCGCCTGCCTCGGCGTGCGAAAGCGCCTGCTTAACAAGAATTTCAGTGGTTATATCATTAATTACATAACCTTTATCATCAATAATGCCGTCTTGACCGTGAGTAGTAAATGGGTCAAGGGCTACATCGGTAATAACCCCAAGCTCAGGAAAAGCTTCTTTTAAAGCGCGCACAGTACGTTGTGCTAAGCCATCTTCATTGAAGGCTTCTTCAGCCATCAGTGATTTTTTGTCACCAGGAGTTACCGGAAAAATAGCCACGGCAGGTACACCTATATCTACAAGCTCTTTTGCTTCTTCAAGCAAAAAATCAATCGATAAACGTTCAATTCCAGGCATTGATTCGATGACTTCTCGGCGATTCTTACCTTCTAGTACAAAAACAGGGTAAATAAGGTCATTTACACTAAGTTGGTTTTCGGCCATTAGACGACGAGAAAAGTCATCGCGGCGCATTCTGCGCATACGAGTATATGGGAAAAGGTCTAGTCCAGATTGGGCCATATTACTATGCTCCTATTGTATAGTTTCAAAATTAACAACTTGGTTACGACCTTGTTGCTTAGCGCTATAAAGTGCTTTATCTGCGCATTCAGTGAATAACTCAGGGGTATTTATATCATCAGCGATAAATGTATATACACCGGCACTAATCGTAAATTTAATCTCAGCACCTGCAACAATGACTGGGTTTTGGTATATATCTAGTCGTATTTGCTCTGCTATATCAAAGGCGCCTTGGTTTGCAGTGTTAGGGAGTAAAATTACAAACTCCTCACCGCCATAGCGAGCGACCTCATCCAGCGGTCGTTTCAAAAAGCGTTTAATAATATCAGCAGTTGCTTTTATCACGTTATCACCGCTTAAGTGTCCGTAGGTATCGTTAATTGTTTTAAAGTGATCGATATCAATCATAATAATACTTAGCGGTGTTTGCTCTCTTCGAGAACGACGAAGTTCCATTACCAGCTTCTTATCAAAAAAGCGGCGATTTTTAGCGCCTGTTAGTGCATCTTCTGTATTGAGCTGTTCAAGCTCTCTGTTTTTTTCTTCAAGTTCTCTAAGTGTTACTTGTAGTTCAAACGTTCGCTCGTCCACTTGTGATTCAAGCTCGTACTGAGCTTCTTCTTGAAGTGCGAGTCGCTCTTTTAACAGTGTATCTTGAGCCGTACTTTCTGCAATCACAGTTTGTTGTTCGATTATCTGCTCATCTCGTTCAGTTATAAATTGCTTCATAACTGCATAACATAAGCAAAATGTACAACTAAAAAAGAACACCGATACAATGACCAACCCCATAGGTTCAAAGGTGTACCATCCCATCACGGTTATAATAAAATAAACCGTTACTGCATTAAAAAAGCCTAAAGCTAGTAATAATGCATTTATAGATTTTGAAGGGTGGGAGCGAGAAGATAAGTAGGTTGTTAAAAAGTATAGGCTTAAAACAAGAGGGGTCGCTATTAGGCAATATGCAGTGACCAACCAGTTAGGAAGTAGCCAAATAAATAATAGAGAGGCAGCCAGCAATTTTGTTATTAATTTTTGCACACGTATAATTTTTTGAGCGTGAGGCTTGCACATTTGTTGTTGAAGAGGGAAAAACAACAGCGCAATTAAAATAAGTAATATTGGCATTATTACTTGTTGGATTGTGGGAATATTTGGGTGCAAGTAACGAAATCCAAAGCCGCCAAGGTACGCTAAAAAAAGCCCTAGCGTGAAAGTGATCGCTCCCGCTAGTGCAAAATAGCGCTTTCGAGTAAATCCATACAAAAGTATACAGCTTAATGCCAATGCTGCTAAAAAGCCGACCATTAATCCATAAACTAAGTTAAAACCCTCTTTTTGAGTTAAATAAACATCTTGTTGCCATAAACTGATAGGGATACGTAAACCTGATGGGTTACTAACTTTGAGAATAACCCGAGTGGAGGAGCTTGCTGGAAGCGTTAATTTAGTTAACAAAAACTCACTCTTTATAGTACGTTCGTCAAGTGAGAATGAATCACCTAGCCGCATTTCTGACAGTATTTGTGCATTTCTCAAGTGAAACAGCTGAACTTCATTTAAAAATGGATTGTCTATTAAAATTAATGGACTAAAGCGACTATTTAACGTGTTATTTATTTCAAACGTAACCCAAACAGGGCGGCTTTCTAGGCCAAAATTTAACAATTTGGTGTTAACCGAATGCCATTTATTAGGCTCAAGTTGTAAAGCTGTTTCTATCGATGAAGGCTCAAAAGAATAAGTAAGATTTGTAACGATATGGGATGAAAAATCTGAATTTATTACTACGGTAGACGCAAAGCTTTTAAAAGTGAAAAGCACTATAAGTAGGCAAATAGCAGCCTTTAAACTGTTCATTAACGGGCTTCTAAACCAAAAACAGCATAAAAGTTATCTGTTGTTTGCTTAGCCACACTCTTGGCATCTATTTGATATAGCTCAGCAAGTGTTTGGCAGACATGCGTTAATAGTGCTGGCTCATTTCTTCGCGACTTAGGCTTTGGTTTAACTGTGCGTGGAATTAAAAAAGGCGCATCAGTTTCTATAAGTAAGCGGTTTAAGGGAATGCTTGGGGCTAAAGCTTGCAATGCTTGTCCGCGTCTTTCATCACAAACCCACCCTGTGATACCAATGTATAGGCCTAATGCTAAATAACTTTTGAGTGCGTTTTCGTCTCCTGTAAAGCAGTGAAGCACACCGCGAACATTGAACTCCGTAAGAATATTGATCATGTCATCACTCGCATCACGCTCATGCAAATAAACCGGTAAATTTAACTTTTCGGCTAGTGCAAGTTGGCGTCTCAATACGCTACGTTGAACATTTCGAGGCGAAAAATCACGGTTATAATCAAGCCCGCATTCACCAATAGCAACAACCTGAGGTTGAGTGGCAAGCAATGTTAATTGGTCTTCTAATGAATCAGTTGCTGTTTTGGCATCATGTGGATGAATACCGGCGGTTGAAAACAAGTGATAGCTTTTAGCAAGTGCTAAAGATTGCTCACTTGATGAGATGTCGCAACCAATAAGCAGCATTTTTTCAACACCCGCGCTTTGAGCGCGGGAGATGACATCTGAATGCTCATCATCAAACTGGTGGTTTGTTAAGTTAACGCCAGCATCAACCAGTGTGTAAGGCATTACTTAGTTCGTTTAACGCGAATAGAACGGTTTTGACCATCTTTACGTAATAAAAATGAGTTAAATACACCGCGGGTAATGGTTACAGTATCAGACTCCTTCAAACGCATGCTATCAGAACCAATTTGGCGCCATTTTTGGTTGTTATCTAAAGTGATGATCAGCTCGCCATAGGGGGCTTTGTCAACAGATGTGACCGCTGCTTTTATTTCACTGTCTTTTTCTGTGTGATTTTCTTTGTGCTCTAGACCGAAGTCTTCTTTTGGCGCTTCAACTGCAACAACAGGGACATTGGTGGCTGTTGTTGGCGCTGTCACTTTTTGGGTTACTGTAGATTGTGTAAGTGGTTTACCCGCCATTGTATTGTCGTAACACAACAGACGGTTAAAGTCATTTTCGATAAAGCTACACGCTTTTAGCGTTTGAGTATTAATGTCTGACTGCGCAGAAAATGCAGGTGCGCTCAATATAACCAGTAGTGAGAGTATTTGTTTTTTCATTTTATTCCTCAACTTCTTCTCGTGGTTTAGCGGTGTAAAATTTCGCTAAAATTAAACCTAATTCAAACAAAAGCAACATCGGAAATGCTAATAATGTCTGCGATAAAACATCGGGCGGCGTTAAAAACATCGCCACAACAAAAACACCCACCACAATATAAGGGCGCTTTTCTTTTAAGCTCGTTGTTGTCGTTGCACCACTCCAGCACAAAAGCATAATAGCAACTGGAATTTCAAATGCGACGCCAAACGCGAAAAACAGCTTTAATACAAACCCTAAATAACTACTTATATCTGGCGCTAGGGTCATCATTTCAGGCCCCGTATTGGTGAAAAAACCTAAAATAATGGGTAGCACTACAAAATAGCAAAATGCGATACCGCCATAAAATAGTAAAATACTGGAAGCAAGAATAGGCATCAGCATTTTCTTTTCATGCTGATATAATCCCGGCGCTATGAACCCCCAAATTTGATGCAATATCCAAGGTATAGACGCAAATAATGCAACAAATAAAGTCAGCTTAAATGGGGCAAAGAAGGGGGCAGTGACATCGGTTGCAATCATGGTTGCAGTGCTTGGCAAATGAGAGACTAACGGCTGTGCAACAAACGCGTATATATCGTTTGCAAAATACACTATTGCAATAAAAATAACTAAAATACTCAACAGTGATTTTATAAGCCTGTCACGCAGCTCTATTAAATGAGCTACAAACCCCGATTTTACTTCCTCAACCATTTTTATTTATACCATTTAGTAAGTTGACCATAGAAAGGTAAATTAAATTCACTTTTTTTCATCAATTTGTTGGTTAGGTTCTGATTCTTGTGGCTGTTTTTTATAGCTGTGAGTCACTGATTCTGCAGCCTGTTTTAGCTCACTTAATGAGCTTTGTAATTCAGGGCTTAAGTCTTGTAGGTTTTGTTGCTCAGCTTTTTTTAGGTTTTCGTGGAGCTCGTGTACGCGCAATTCTTCACTCACTTCAGCTTTAACTGAGTTAGCAAGAGATTTAACAGTTTTGATCCAGCGACTAACCGTTCTTATTGCAACGGGTAAACGTTCAGGCCCTAATACAACAAGCCCTACAATAAAAACAACAACTAGCTCCCACATGCCCATGTTAATTAAGCCTTATCGGTGTCTTTTGTTTTTTCAGTATCAGTCGTCGTTTTTTGTGACGTTTGAATTTGTTCAGGGGAGTCTGTTTCAGTTGGTTTTTCATCCGACATTGCTTTTTTAAACCCCTTAACAGCACCGCCTAAGTCACCCCCCATGCCGCGTAATTTTTTAGTACCAAAAAGAAGTACAATGATTGCCAAAACAATCAATAATTGCCAAATACTAATGCCGCCCAATCCCATGGTTCTCTCCAAATAATAAAATAATAAAATGATTAAATGTATATTTTAAATACTAATTATACGCCCTAAACCGTAAATAGCACTTTGTTTATGTGTGTCGCCATGCCGCAATAAAACACGCGGCGGAACAGGTTGCTGTAACGCCCGCAGCAATTAAATCATGTTGCAAATAACACAGTGCAGACACTACCAAAGTAGCACTCCCCAACAAGCTAAGCACTAACGCTTTATGAGAAGCTGGCTTTACAACTGCGTGGGTGCGCACTGGGCGCTTTAAGTTTTGATAAATCAAGTCAGGTAACTCAGGCATTTTTTCTGCCCAGAATGGTAGGTTTGCATACATTTGTTTTAAGACAGATAACGGCCCTACTTGTTCTTTAACCCACTGCTCTAAGAAGGGTTTAGCCGTTTTCCATAAATCTAGTTGAGGATAAAGCTGTCTTCCCAGCCCTTCAACATAGAGTAATGTTTTTTGAAGTAGTACTAATTGTGGTTGCACCTGCATATTAAATCGACGCGCGGTGTTAAATAAATTTACCAGTACATGCCCAAATGATATTTCAGCAAGTGGCTTATTAAAAATAGGTTCGCAAACAGTGCGAATAGCAAATTCAAACTCTTCGATACTGGTATCTTCAGGAACCCAGCCAGAGTCAACATGCAGTTGGGCTACTTGGCGATAGTCGCGATTAAAAAAGGCGATAAAGTTTTCTGCTAAATAGCGCTTATCTTCTTTGCTTAAGGTACCAACAATACCGCAATCAATACCAATATATTTAGGGTTTTCGGGATGCTCGCGAGATACAAAAATATTACCGGGATGCATGTCTGCATGAAAAAAACTATCTCTGAATACTTGTGTAAAAAACACTTCTACTCCACGTTCTGCAAGCAATTTCATATTTGTATTTTGCGCTATTAACGACTCGGTATCTGACACGGGTATACCGTAAATACGCTCCATCACTAACACGTTGCTTCGGCTGTAATCACTGTAAACAGTAGGGATATAGAGTGCATCTGAATCATCAAAATTACGTTTTAATTGAATGCCATTGGCACCTTCACGCATTAGGTCTAATTCATCAAGCAGTGTTTTTTTATACTCTTTTACTACTTCAACAGGGCGCAAGCGTTTTGATTCGTTATGAACATTAGCAAGCACCTGAGCAAGCTTTTCCATTAATGCTAAGTCTGCATTTATTTGTTCATGGATGTTTGGGCGAATTACTTTAATAACAACATCTTGCTCAATATTATCGTTGTCAACTAGTGTTGCAGTATGCACTTGTGCTATTGATGCAGATGCCAATGGCGTTTGTGAAAATTCACTAAACAGCTCGCTAATGTCATTAATATCGAGTGCATTTTCTATAATTTGTTGCGCCAATTCACCTTCAAAAGGCTGAACTTGGTCTTGCAAAAAGGCAAGCTCTTGCGCGATATCGTGAGGAAGTAGATCGCGACGTGTTGACAGCATTTGGCCAAATTTAATCCATACAGGTCCTAGCTCTTGTAATGCTAAACGTAAGCGCAGTCCTGCAGGTTTTTCTTTATGCTGATTTCGTAGCCAAAATAAACACCCCCTGGCAATTTTTGCAAACCAAGGTGTTTTACTTTTAGGCACTAATTCGTCTAAACCATAGCTAAGTAATGTTTTAGTGATGTAATACAATCGTGAAGAAGACACAAAAAGTCCTTAGCGTGTTTTGGCGCTTAATAAAGTGTTTATACGCTGCTCTATGGCGGCAACTTGGCCTTTTAGCTCTCGGTTTTGTTGTTTAAATTGTGCAAGCTCTAAAGGGTGAATCGTAATAGCTAGCTCGTCTTGAAATAAGCTTGTCAACGTGGTGCTTAGTTGCGCGTTAATTTTGCTACCATGGCGCTTTAGCGACATAAAATGCAAATAAAGTTGTTGAGCTGGCGCATCGCCAATATAGCTTGATAGCTGTTCGGGCCAATCTATGTCTAACCCCGAAAATGCACCGCTATATGCTTGCGCTATATTCAAGTCGCCTTGTAAATCGAGTTTATCTTGACGAATTAGCTGTGTAAGCATGGCTGGGTTTTTAAGAGCAACAAGCGTGTCTATATCGGCGCTGATCATGCAATCGCTATAATCGCTGTTGTCAGCGGCATAAAGGTGTAATTTTTCGTCAGCAAAAACAACGTGTATGGTTTGTTGCCAGTCTCTAACTTCAACAAGTAAACGCTGTTGTTTTACCGTGTTTAGCTTTTGGGCAACGTTAGGGTCGAGTTTAAGTGCTTGATTTAAAATGCGCTCAACAAGCGAAAGTACAAAGTTAGGTAGCATCAAAAAGGTCGATGTATCTGTATTATCACTGTTTTTTTCAGATGCTTGATCAAGCGCCATGACTCTGTGCCTTAATATTTAAAACCACGGTGAAGGGCAACAATTCCGCCTGTTAGGTTTTGATACGTTGTTTGTTCAAACCCAGCTTCATCCATCATAGCTTTAAGCGTATCTTGGTCTGGGTGCATACGAATTGACTCTGCTAAATATTGATAAGATTCACTGTCGTTAGCAACTAGCTTGCCCATTGTTGGCAATAAATTGAACGAGTAAAAATCATACGCTTTGCTAAGTGCTTCGTGTTTTGGCTTAGAAAACTCTAATACTAACAAACGACCACCTGGCTTTAGTATGCGATACATTGAGCGCAGCGCCTTGTCTTTGTCGGTTACATTACGTAAACCGAAGGCGATGGTGATCACATCAAAGCTGTTATCTGGAAATGGCAGCATTTCAGCATTCATTTGTACGTAGTCAATATTGCCTACAAGGCCTAAATTATGAAGCTTTTCACGACCTACTTTGAGCATAGATGAGTTAATATCGCCCAAAACCACTTGGCCAGTTTCACCGACCAGTTGACTAAATTTTGCAGTTAAATCGCCTGTACCACCGGCTAAGTCAAGAACATGATGGCCTTTACGCACGCCTGAACTGGCTATAGTTTGACGTTTCCATAAACGGTGGACACCAAAAGACATTAAATCATTCATTACATCGTACTTAGCCGCAACAGAGTGAAATACATCTGCAACCATTGATGCTTTTTCGTTTTCAGCAACGGTTTTGTAGCCAAAGTGCGTGGTCTTTTCTGGGGTCTCGTTCATGATTAATCTCTATCGTGGCAATAAGCACTAGTGTACTTTATTGTGCACCGAAGGTGCAATTTGAATATGATTTATCAGGTGTTTTATTGGCCGGCGGTAAAACTACTTTGGCCAAGAGAGCGGGCTTTAAATGCCGCATGGGACGCTTTTTTAGCCAGTTGGTTAAAGTCTTCTTTTTGCTGATGCTGAGCGATTCCAAGCGATAAGTTAATGCTGGGCAGTTTTGCGCCACTTTTTGAGCTTACAAAACGCAGTTTTTCTACACCTTTACGAACTTTTTCAGCAATGAGAATCGCTGTTTCAGGGTCAATGCCAGCTAATAAAACAGTGAACTGATCTTTAGCGGTACGCCCCGGTAAACCACTTTGCATTACATACTTTTGAACTTGTTTAGCCACTTTATTTAAAATCACTTCACCAATAATATCGCCAAAGTTATCAACAAAATGCGCTAAATTATCTATTTGAATGGCAATGGCACAAATAGACTTGTCTTGAGTCGCCCATAATTCAGTTTGTTGGGTTAAGTAATGGCGTTTAAATAAGCCAGTTTGACTATCTATAATGTGTTGCTTACGAAGTTGAGAAAGTTGTTTTTGTGTTCTTTCGTGTAGTTTTTTTGCTCTCGTTAGCTCTTGCTTAAACTTTTTATGTTGAGCGAGTAACTCAGCAGTTTGCTTATCAAGTTTGTTAAGTGCTTGGCGGCTTTGTTCTATATTGTTTTCGTCAAGCGAATGAACACATTCACTCACTTGATCTGCAAAGCGACTGATTTGTTTTTCTGTATTTTGCGCATTGTTAGACAATGAAGTAATAACGCCGTCTACGTTTTGAATCATCGACACTTGCGTATTGTGTCCGACATTTAAAAATTCAAAGTAAAGTTGCTCTATTAATACGCCATCAATGTTTTCATCGGTGGAAATAGCGCGATCTAATGCTTTATTTAATTTTAAATTTGCTTGGCTAACGTAGGTGTAAACAACTTGAAAGTTCAGGGGCGTTGGCGGCAATGCATAGCGTTCTAAGAACATACACACTTGAGTCATTTTCTCTTGAGCAATAGCCATGGAATCATGGAACATCATTATTTAATACCAACTAAGTACGCATCAATGCTTAATTTATAATTTCATTCCATGAGTCGATTGTGCGTCCAAGCTTTTTTATTATTTTTTACTACTGTATTCGTTATAACTGCTATTAAAAAGCAAAAATAGGGCCAAGGGAACTTAAATTTTACTTTAGTCGCTTAATAGCTGCTTTTCTCATCAATTAGGCTTGTTTTTAACTCATTTAATAGGATTGATCGTTTAATAAATACTTTTTAAAACTGTACTTTTAGAGTCGATTTTCATTTAAAACTTCATCTTACAGTGGTTGTTTTAGTATTAAGGTAAAGGCACGTTATAAAGTGAGGCTATTGCAAATGCGCCTGATAGCGCAGTGTAATAGCTATATGCTATATCATAGCTTGCCCTTTTATTGAATAAGCTTTAAGCCTGGTAGGGCGTTATGATCAACGATACTTGTCTCATTTACTTGCTATTTACTGAGTCTGCGATAGCTTTGTGAAATTCATTATCTGACTAAATTTTATTATGACGAATAATTTATTACTTAAGCCAATCCGCAATACACTTATCAGCATGACGCTTTTATGTACTTTAAGTGCCTGTCAAACCACAAACTATAACGCCGATAGTCAGTTTACAGCGGTTGCAGATAGCATTGTTGATTACCGACAAAGTTCCAGCCCTTACGGCAACATTGAGGGTGTTAATGGTTATTTGTTAGCGAATCTATCGCCTGAGTTTTTAGAGCAGCAATACAATAAAAAAACTCAGTTCTTGGCTGAGCTAGACGCCTTAGATGCAGCGTCCCTGAGTGATGAAAACCAAATAAACTTCAGTATTATTCGCGCTCAAGTACAAAACAGCGTTGACGAATATGTATTTAATGCTCATTACATGCCGCTAACTTCTGAGTACGGTTTTCATTCTGGCTTATCGTATATTGTAAACAGCAGCCAATATAAAACACTGCAAAATTATCAAACCTATTTAGCACGTTTGGCTCAGGTCCCTCGCTTTTTTGAACAAAATATTTATTGGATGAAAAAAGGTCTTGAAACAGGTTTAACGCAGCCTAAAGCCGTGCTTGAAGGGTACGAAGAATCAATATCAGCCTATATAGTTGAGGATGTTACAACGTCTGAATATTATAAACCTTTTTTAAAAAATAACGCAGGCTTGCCAGAGAGTGAGTTTAAATCACTTCAGCAGCAGGCGCAGTCTGTAATAAAAGATAAAGTAATTGAATCATATAAAAATTATTTAGCTTTTTTTACACAGGAGTATCGCCCCGGTGCGCGCACTTCGATAGGTATTTCAAATACGCCAAACGGCGAATCGTTTTATAAAAATAGAGCTAAATATTACACCACTACCGAGATGACCCCTAAAGAGATACACGAGCTGGGGTTAAAAGAAGTTGCACGCATTCGCGGCGAAATGGAAGCCATTATAAAAGAAGTTGAGTTTGAGGGAACATTTGCAGAGTTCATTCACTTTTTACGAACCGATCCGCAATTTTATGCAACCACACCGGAGGAGCTACTTAAAGAGGCAGCATATATAGCAAAAAAAATGGACGCACAACTGCCTAAGCTGTTTCATACCTTGCCTCGTAAACCGTATGGTGTTGCGCCGGTACCCGCGAGCATAGCGCCCAAATACACAACGGGTCGCTACTCAGGGTCAAATAGAGATGATGAGGCGGGCTATTATTGGGTGAATACGTACGCACTTGATAAACGCCCACTGTATGTATTAGAAGCGCTCACTTTGCACGAAGCGGTACCGGGTCATCATTTACAAATATCATTAAATGCAGAATTAGAAACCTTGCCACGTTATCGTCGAGATGCGTATTTATCGGCATTCGGTGAAGGTTGGGGGCTTTATTCTGAGTACTTAGGCATTGAAGCGGGCTTTTATCAAAGTCCATATAGCCGATTTGGTCGTTTAACTTACGAAATGTGGCGAGCTGCTCGTTTAGTGGTAGACACCGGTATGCACATGTATGGTTGGAGCAGAGAGCGCGCTATGCAGTTTATGAGCGAAAATACAGCGTTGTCGTTACACAATGTGAAAACCGAAACCGATCGCTATATAACTTGGCCTGGCCAAGCACTGTCATACAAAATTGGCGAGCTTACGATTAAACGTTTACGTAAAGAGGCTGAGCAAGCACTTGGGCAAAGCTTCGATATTAGGGAGTTCCACCATCAGGTATTACGCCATGGCTCTGTCCCTTTATCAGTTTTAGAGGCGCAAGTACGTTTATATATTAATGAAGAGTTAGCCAAACAGAAGAGTTAACTTACAGATGGTTAATTCTTGAATGCATAAAAGTGTTATGTCATTTTGGATATAGCACTTTTTTATTTTTACAGCAGCGGATCACCAATGAACAACTTTATAATGTTTAGTATTGACGTATTTGCGAGTCTATTTATTGTTTTTTTAGGCTTATTAGTTTTAATTGTGGCTGTTTTTTATATCCGCGATGTTACACAAACAAAGCATGCAATTAGACGAAATTACCCTGTAATTGGACGCTTTAGGTATTTTTTTGAACGTCAAGGCGAGTTTTTTAGACAATACTTTTTTGCCCTCGACAGGGAAGAAATGCCTTTTAATCGTGCCGAACGTAGTTGGGTTTATCGCGCTGCAAAAAATGTAGACCGTACCGCGGCATTTGGATCTACACAAAGCTTAGAGGTCACAGGTACAGTAATGTTTATGAACTGCGCCTTCCCTACGCTTGATGAAGAAGCGCTTGCGCCAAGTGAAGTAACGCTTGGTCCCTATTGCCAAACACCTTATTCAACCAATTCTTTATTTAACGTATCGGGAATGAGCTTTGGTGCGCTATCTAAGCCCGCTGTGCGTGCTCTTTCTAAAGGGGCAAAGCTCGCTGGCTGTTGGATGAACACGGGTGAGGGGGGCTTGAGCCCTTATCATCTTGAAGGGGGGGCCGATTTAGTTTTTCAAATTGGTACTGCTAAATACGGGGTACGCGATGAAAATGGCCAGCTCAGTATCGAAAAACTCAAACAGATTGCAGCACACGAGCAGGTTAAAATGTTTGAGCTTAAAATGAGTCAAGGTGCTAAACCCGGTAAGGGAGGCATGCTTCCTGGGCGCAAAGTGAATGCTGAAATAGCAAAAATACGCGGTATTCCTGAGGGCGAAGATTCTATTAGTCCCAATGGGCACCCTGAAATTAAAAACCCCAGTGATATTCTCGATATGATTGCGACGGTACGAAATACCACAGGTAAACCAACCGGCTTTAAGGCTGTTATTGGTGCGTATGGCTGGTTAGAAACCTTATTTGCTGAAATAAATCACCGTGGTATTGAGTCGGCTCCTGATTTTATTACCATTGATAGTGCTGACGGTGGAACCGGCGCTGCTCCTCAGCCCTTAATGGATTCTGTGGGATTACCACTTCGTGAAAGTTTACCGCTAGTAGTCAATATGCTTGAAAAACACGGACTGCGTGATCGCGTTAAAATCATTGTTTCGGGTAAGCTTATTGTGCCTTCTAAGGTTGCTTGGGCGTTAGCGCTTGGGGCCGATTTTGTTGTGTCGGCTCGCGGACATATGTTTGCATTAGGGTGTATTCAAGCAATGCAATGTAACAAAGATTCTTGCCCAACCGGTATTACTACTCATAACGAACGCTTGCAGCGCGGTTTAAACGTTGCGGATAAAGCGCAGCGAGTGGCTAACTACAATAAGTATATTCACTATGGCGCGGGGCTTATTGCTCACTCATGCGGTGTAACAAGTGCACGAGAGCTTAAACGCGAACATGTGCGTATAGTTCAAGAAAGTGGCCTTTCGGAGCCATTAGATAAAATTTACGAAAATTATAAGTAGGTTAAAATAAACAGATGTAATAGGTGCGTGTTTATTTTGAGTGGTTCCAAAAATGAAGTAAGGAAAGCGTGTGTTCAATAGTAAATTACCTGACGTTGGTGTGAGTATATTTAGCCAAATGAGTGAGCTGGCGAATCAGTTCTCTGCAATTAACCTTTCGCAGGGGTTTCCTGAGTTCGACACACCAAACTTTTTAAAAAGTCAGATTACTCATTATGTTCAACATGGTGTTAATCAATATTCTCCTTCAAGTGGTGTACCTAAATTACAGCAGCAAATTGCAAGTTTAATACAAAAAAAATACGCTACAGAGCTTAATGCTGCAAAGCAAATAACCATCACATCGGGGGCAACCGAAGCTCTTTTTGTTGCCATTCAAACAATAGTTCGCCCAAACGACGAAGTCATCGTATTTGACCCAGCTTATGACGCTTATAAACCCGCGATTGAGCTTGCAGGCGGGAGGTCCGTACATATGGCATTAAAGGCCCCCGACTATACGATTAACTGGCGTACGGTAGAGCAAAAAATTACAAAGCACACCCGCGCTATTGTTATAAATACGCCTCATAATCCAACCGCTAAAGTGATAACTCAGCAAGACATTACAGAGCTTAAAAGGTTGGTTGGTACTTACAAGCTATATATTGTAAGCGATGAGGTATATGAGCATATTACACTTGATGAGCAACCACATTTAAGTGTATTACGAGATAAAGAACTGTTAGCTCAAAGTTTTGTTATTTCGAGCTTTGGTAAAACATTTCATTGTACAGGTTGGAAAATGGGTTATTGCATTGCCCCTGAACATTTAGCGAGCGAGTTTAGAAAAATTCATCAATATGTGACCTTTTCTAGCTTCACACCTGCTCAGCATGCATTGGCCGACATGTTAGAACAACAAAGCGAGCATGTAGATTCGCTCAGTGATTTTTATCAACAAAAGCGCGATTTACTTATACGTCATTTACTCGGCAGTCGATTTACAGTTTTACCAAGCCAAGGAACCTACTTTTTATTGCTAGATTATAGTGATGTATCTGATTTAAACGATGTTGAATTTTGCCATTGGCTAGTTGAGCAAGCAGGTGTTGCGGCAATACCTTTAAGTGTTTTTTATCAAACGCCACCGGGTGATAAAGTTATCCGCTTATGTTTTGCAAAAAATAATGAAACCCTAAAAGAGGCAGCCCATATTTTATGTCAACTTTAACGCTTACATTGGTGCAAAGCTCTCTTCACTGGCTTGATAAAAGCGCTAATTTAGCGATGCTTGATAAGCAGCTAGAGGCGCTAACAGAAAAGCCTGACCTTATTTTATTACCTGAAACATTTGCCACTGGCTTTGCTATAAACCTTGACTGCGCGGAGCCAGAAAATGGCTTGGTGCTTACGTGGTTAAAACAACAAGCAAAAAAACATAATGCAGTGATTGCTGGATCGGTGCTGGTGGCGCAAGGTAATAAAAAAGCCAACCGCTTTTATTGGGTAAAAGCATGTGGTGAAGTGAGCTATTACGATAAACGCCATCTATTTCGCTTAGGAAATGAGGGAGACTATGTACTAGCAGGAAGTGAGCGAAAAGTGTTTGAAATTAATGGCTTTAAACTATTACCGCAGGTGTGCTACGACCTGCGTTTTCCGGTGTTTCAGCGCAATAAAAATGACTACGACATAATGGTAAATGTAGCAAATTGGCCAGCGGTGCGACGCCCCGTTTGGGATACATTATTGGCAGCTCGTGCAATAGAGAATTTATGTTATGTGGTAGGGGTTAACCGTATAGGCGACGATGGCAATGGTGTTGCTCACAATGGTGGCACTGCAGTTTATAATTTTAAGGGAGAGGCATTAGCTAAGGCGGCCGATAACACAGAGCAGTTAGTAACAGTGACACTTGAAAAAAAACATTTAGAGACCTTTAAAGCGGCTTTCCCTGCTTATTTAGATGCTGATACGTTTACTCTGACTTAAATCATCTTCACATAGCACTAAACATATTAAGTGTTAAAATAGACGCTATTACATTGATTGGCGGCTAATTAGCAATATGAACACTTTAATCACTCCTGTTATTTTAGCTGGTGGTATTGGCTCTAGGTTGTGGCCTTTGTCGCGCCAAGCAATGCCTAAGCAATTTTTGCCACTATTGAATAATGAAAACTCATTATTGCAAAATACATTAAATCGCGTCTCTGGGGCTGAGTTTTCACAGCCAATTTTAGTGTGTAATGAACAGCACCGATTTATTGCTAAAGAGCAAAGTAGTGCAGCTAAAGTGTTTGGGTTGATACTAGAGCCTACAGGTAAAAATACGGCTCCTGCTATTGCACTTGCTGCCCATTACGCAATTCAAAGTGGGCTTAAAGGTCCTATGTTGGTGATGCCTGCTGATCATCATATAAAGGATTTTTCTCCGCTAACATCACAAATAAACGATGCTGTAACACTGGCAGAGCAAGGAAAGTTGGTTACTTTTTCAATTACACCTTCAATGGCCCACACTGGGTTTGGGTATATAAAGCAAGGCAGTAAAATTTCAGGCTCAAACTGTTTTGAAGTGGCCGAGTTTAAAGAAAAGCCAAACCTAGCTACGGCGCAAAAATACTTAGTTGAAGGCGGTTATAGTTGGAATAGCGGCATGTTTTTATTTACGCCACGTGCTTATTTAAATGAGCTTGAACGTTTTGCGCCAAAAATAGCGCACAGCGTGAAGGTGGCTTCTCATTTTTCACATGACTTAGGTTTTACTAGGCCCGATAGTGAACCGCTTGAGTTTTGCCCAAGTGACTCAATTGATTATGCTATTTTAGAGCGTAGTAACAATGTTGCTGTTATGCCTGTAGCACTTAAATGGAATGATGTGGGCAGCTTTAGTGCGCTTGCTAGCCTGAGCAAAAAAGATAGTTATGGCAACAACAAAAGCGAAAACCATACGGCACAAAACAGTACCAATAATTTTGTTATTAGCGAACACGACCATAGTATCGCTACGCTTGGTGTAAGTGATTTAGCCATTATTCACACCCACGACGCCACACTGGTTGCCGATAAAAATAAGCTCGATGGCTTACCTTTATTACTTAAACAATTAGCACTGAGCCAAAGCGATAAACTCAACCACCATCAGGTTGTGTATCGTCCATGGGGTAGCTATCGCACATTAGTTGAGGGCGCTGGTTTTAAAGTAAAAAAAATAACTGTAAATACTGGCGCTAAGCTCTCAACGCAGCGCCATCAGCACCGTGCAGAGCATTGGGTTATTGTATCTGGGGTGGCAGATGTGCGTATTGACGACCAAGTATTAATGCTCACCCAAGATCAATCTTGTTATATTGCCGCTAAACAACTACATAGCTTAGCGAATAACCAGCAAGTGCCGTTAATTGTTATTGAGGTACAAACGGGTGCCATACTTGATGAAAATGACATTGAGCGATTTAATGATATATACGGAAGGTATTAAGCTGCTTTACTTTTAAAAGTAAACCGCCTTAGCCTAATTCACTACGCACAAACTTTAAGTATTTCTCAAGGCTGCGTTGCCACAGGTCAAGTGCCTCATCAAGCATGCCATTATGAGGCTTATTGTCGAGTAGGCGGCGCTCAATTTTTTTAAGTTCCATGCCGTAACGATTAAACCCTAATTGCAATGCAGTACTTGCTTGGCGGTGTAAAAGTTTAATGCACTGTTCAGGATGCTGGTCTATTAAGTCTTGGCAGCGTATCAGCTTATTACGAGCAGAGAGTACAAACTCATTATAAATAGACGATACCTCATCCTCACTAAACGAGCTGGCGAGTGTTTCAATAGCTGTCTTATCGTACAGAGTATCTATAAGTTCTACTGCAATATTAGTGGTTTGATTTGATTGAGAATCGCTTAATGCCTGGCGCAGTTTTTGGTGTTTAATTGGCTTACCAACAATGTCCTTTATACCCAACGCTAAATACTCTTTAACTTCATCAGGGCTTAAACTCGCAGTAAAGGCGAGTACAGGTGTACGCTGGTTTTTGTGATCAAGGCGTTTAAGGCGTTTAAGAACTTCTTGACCTGTTAAATCGGGTAGATTCATATCAAGTAAGACGACGTCAAAATGATGAGCTTGCATTAACTCAATGGCACTTTTACCGTCTTTAGCGAGCTTAATTTTGTGTTCGTCGTCGGCCATAAACTCAATAGCAATTTTTTGGTTTAAGTCTAAATCTTCCACCAAAAGAACATCTAGCCCTGTTAAATAATCTTTTGTTTGATGGCGTTGCTCTACAAGGCTTAACTCACCCAGCGCAAAAGTAATCGTAAAGCTAAACACACTACCAGTGCCCAGTTGACTAGAAATTTCAAGGCGGCTACCGAGTTTTTCTAATAAGCGACTGGTAATTGCAAGTCCAAGACCGGTGCCGCCCTTTTCCTTGCCTGCACTACTTTGTACATAAGGCTCTGTTAAGTAGGCAATTTCTTCATTTTCGATACCTGGGCCTGAATCTTTAACACTCACTTTTATAGTGTGTTCTAGTTGTTTTTCTAAAACTAAATCAACTTGAATTTTTACTACGCCACGGTCAGTAAATTTAATAGCATTACCAACTAAGTTAATAATTATTTGTCGAAGCTTTTGCTGGTCACAGTAGTAGCATGCTTGTTCAGGAATATTACATATAAGCTCAAATTTAAGCTGTTTTTGTTCTGCTAATGGGCTGAGCAATAAACATAAGTTATTTAGCCATGTTTTAAATTCAATATCTTCTTCATAAAGGGCTTCGTCACTTTGGTCTAGACTCGCATATTCAAGTACTTTATCGACCAGTAGGTTTAGTGATTCGGCAGAATTAATAATTGCTTCGCAATAGGCTTTGCTATGCGTATCGCTTGTTTGGTTCATGACCAATTGTGCACTACCTAAAATACCATTGAGTGGTGTACGTATTTCGTGACTAATAGTCGATAAAAATAGCCCTCGTATTTCTAAATCTTTCTGCGCTTTATCGGCGAGCGTATTGAGGTGATGCTCTCGGCGTTCATTACATAACAGTGCCATACCAGCGGCATAGAACATAGGTGCAATGATGCCATTTAAGAATAATACAGTGCTAAACCAACTGCTTGAGACGAGATCTTTTTGCTCAATTTCATTCATAAAAATTGAACGCGCAATAAAGGCTAACACCACGAGTGTTAAAATTGTAATGTATACAATACTGCCGTTGGGGTAAGGTTTACGAGCGTACTTTATAAATATAAACAGTAAAAAAAAGGCTTCTGAAATATGTTGTAGGTCGGATGCGATAACACGACCAGCTAAAGAAGGATCAAAAAAACTATAATAACCAAATACCATTGCACTAAATGCGGTCACTGAACAAAGAAGCTTAAATCCAGGTCCGCGATAATCTAAAAATTGACTAATAGCAAAACAGTGCACAATAGAGGCTGCAAACATTAAGCTACACGCTGCATTTATAACAAGTAAGTTATGTGAGCTACTTACAAGCGAAAATGCAACGACAGCACATAGCATCAATACTGGATAAAAAATGTATATCAGTGTCCCTGGGGTTTGCTTATTGGTTCGCCAAGTTAAAATATTCAAAAAAGTCATGACGACAATAACGGCTATGCTGGCAAAATATAAAGTGTATGAGTCAAGCATGGGTTTTCCAGCAGGTGATTTTGATTAGATTAATTAAAAATTATAAACTTAACAAGCGCTTATATTAAATACAAAAACAGACACCTAAGTGTCTGTTTTTGTATTTCAGTCGAAGTCAGCGTTTAGCGAATTTCGTCTGGTATATTTTGCTGTGCCCACGACAAAAGCTCAATACGGTTACGACACTTGGTCTTTCTAAATGCGCTGTATAAATGAGTTTTTACAGTGTGTGGGCTAATGCTAAGTTCTTCAGCAATTTCTTTGTTTTTAGAACCGTTACTCATTAATGAAATAATCGCTTTTTCTCGCTTAGTAAGTTTGACAGGTTCAATATCGCCCTCTGTAAGCTTGTGAAGTGCGTCTTTATTAAACTGCAACATGCGATTTAATGCATTACACATGATGTCGCGACGATACCAAAGCTGATCTTCTAATAAGAGTCGAATACCTTTCATTAGCACATCTGCATTATCGGTCGTGTAAAATACACCACGAATACCGCTGAGTAGTGCTCGATTAGCAAGCTCTGGGTTTTCATCTAAGTTAAATAATATGATATCGCACTTAACACGAAGGTTTACTAGTTGTTCTTTTAATTTTCCCCACGCGTCATTGCTAGATGTTTCAATAAAAAGTAAGCGAGTCCCTTCAGGTGTATCCAATATATTAGTACCTGTTGTTACGTCTAGTCCTTGCGTTTTTAGCAATGGCTCTAATACGTTAATACCAATAGTATTAATTGGATCTTTATCTAATAACAAAAAGGCAGAACTGCTCATGTTTTTATACTCTTTTATAAAGCTGACTGATTAAGTTTATCACGATTCCCACACCTTTAGTATTAGAAAACCGCTATCGTACTTAAAAACAAGTACAATTTTATGATTATTTAAACATAAAATGTTGCAAATAAGTAATTGTTTTTTAATTTATAGGAACACATGCTTTTACATAGCATGTAGTAACTGAGCTTAATTAAGCGATTTCTTTTTTATTATCTTGATAAGGAGGCCACCCCATTTGCTTACCGGCAAGCATGTGAAGATGGATATGATAGACGGTTTGTCCGCCATGATCGTTGCAGTTCATAACAACACGGTAGCCGTCATCACTAAAGTTATGTTCTTTTGCAAGCTTAGCGGCCACCACATACAAGTTACCTACTAAATGTGCGTTATCATCATTTATATGATTTATGGTAGGAATTGCAATTTTTGGGATAATTAACACATGAAAAGGAGCTTGAGGGTTTATATCTTCAAACGCGAGAGTATTTTCGTCCTCGTAAATTATGTTTGCTGGGATCTCGCGGTTGATTATTTTTGTAAAGATAGTCTCTTGGCTCATTGTGTGTTCCTTATCAAGTGGTATGAAATTTAGATTCACTAATGACAAATTTTCAAAGCAGTGTCAAACTCAAATCAACCAAAGGAGTTAATATGCGTAAATCAGTGTTAATGAGCAGTGTAGCTGCATTGCTATTTAGTGTATCGAGTATGGCAGAAAATATTCACTTTCCTGAAGAGTTTGTGCCGTTGCAAGTCGGTGAGCGAATAATAGAAAGCTCTTTGTTTAGCCGTGTAGAAGATTTAGAGCTAGCGCCGGGGTCGTATCGGCTAAAGCTCAAGTATACCGACTTATACGATGAAGATTACGATATGCATGAGGTGGTTGAGTCAGAGCCTTTTTGGGTTGATATTACAATTGAGGCGGGTACAGATTATACCTTGGTATTTAATCGTGCTGAAAATGCAGTAGCGGCTAAAGTATTTGCTCAATCGCCCATGGTAAGTTTAAAAGCAAAAGGCAGTGCGTTAGCTGCGCCTTTGAGTGTTGTCTCTAATAATCAACTTGCTAGCGAAGCGACTGTTAGAACTATGCGAGAAGCACCAGCGGGTCCAGAAAAGCCAAGTAGGCCAATTAAACCTATTGCGCCTATTACAGGCAAAGGCATGCCAAGTGCGGCGCAAATGCTCGACTTTTGGTGGCAGCAAGCAACAGTTGCTGAGCGCAAAGCTTTTTTAGAAAAAGTAACAAACTAAGCTATTTAAAATAAGCATTAAAAAAGGGCCAAATTAGGCCCTTTTAGTTGTTACTTTACATTATTTATTATTCAAATAATGCGTCAATAGTGCCTTGTGCTAGTGGGTGGTATCCGGGACGTGCTTTTAAGTAAACACTCTGCGCCCAGTCTTTCTTACCGTTAGTGATAAGTGATTTGTACAGCGGCACAATTAGCTTACGACGACCAATACCTGATAAATGCGCATCAAGTGCAGGGTAAATTGGCTGATAACCGTTGCCTACTGCTAGCATATACCATGCAAATGCACGTTCTGAGTTGGTTGACTGCGTTAAGTTAAACTCGTCATCTAACTCAGTCATTTTTTCAATGCTTAAATCGCGTGGTAAGTTATTTAAAAAGTGCAACCACTCGTGTACTGTCCAGTTTGCTGTAGGTAACTGAGCAGCAGTTTTTGCGCCTTGTAACCAGGCTGTGGTTGCAGTATCAACCTTATCGAACGCATCAGAGGTAGGGTTAGGGGCATCTGTTGGTAAACCTGGCTCAAAAATCCACTCGTTCACTTTATCCATGCTAACAATACCTGGGTACCTGTTAATTAAATTAGCTTCAATATAGGTAACAAATTGTGCAGTCGTTAACGATTTAAAAGCAAACTCGTCAAAATAAGTTTTTACGAAAGGGTCAAACTTGTCACGACCAAACTTGTTTTCCAAGTAAATTAAGAATAATTGACCTTTAGTGTATGGTACCGAGCTAAACGCATCGTCTGGATCACGACCATTAAGCTTTAAGTTAAGGCGTGTGTCTGGCGCGTCAATGGTTTTAAGCTGTGCGCGAAGACCTGCTGCATCGAGTGCTTGCTCCATAACGGCACGGTCGCGGCCAAACACTTCTTCCATAATACGGTTTTCAACGTATGAGGTAAAACCTTCGTTTAACCATAAATCTTCCCACGTCGCATTAGTCACTAAGTTACCAGACCAAGAGTGAGCAAGCTCATGCGCAATAAGGTTAACTAAGCTTTTATCGCCTGCAACAACGGTAGGGGTAATAAACGATAAACGTGGATTTTCCATGCCACCAAACGGAAAGCTTGGCGGAAGCATGAGTAAGTCGTAACGGCCCCAAGCATAGTCGCCATACATGGCATTGGTTTTATCGATCATGGCTTGCGTGTCGTTAAATTCGGCAACAGAGGCTTCTAAAATTTCAGGCTCTGCAAATATACCCGTCTGATGAGACATTGCTTTAAATTCTAGGTTACCTGCACCAATGGCAATTAGGTATGGCGAAATAGCTTGCGGCATTTCAAAATGGTAGTCGCCATCTTTATAAAGCGCGTCTTTGTTGTCTGCGCTCATAACCGCACGAATATCTTTAGGTGTGGTAATTCGTGCAGAGTAGGTTACACGCATTGCTGGAGTGTCTTGTACGGGTAACCAACTACGGGCATGAATCGCTTGCGATTGGCTATACATAAACGGGTGCGTTTTACTGGCAGTTTGCGTAGGTGTTAACCATTGTAGACCAGATGCTTCTGGGCGACTGTTATAATAAATACGCACTATTTTAGCTTGGCTTTTAAATTCAATAGTAAGCTTTGAGCCTTTAACATCATCACGATTCGCTAAAGTGAATTTAGCTTTGTGCCAGCTGCCTGTTTGTGTTTGATACATTACTTTATCAATGTCTAAGTCGCGGGTATCAAGCACTAGTTTTTTGCTTTTGCTGTTATTCCATTTAAGCGTATGCTCAACAAAGCCTTCTAATTGCTTGTCGTCAAAATCGACATCTAAATCAAGGCTAAGGTGAGTTGTAACAACATCGTCAAGATTGGCGTATGAGTTTTGATCAACCGCATTCGCCATTGCTTGCGAACACATACCTGCCATAGCGAGGCTTAAAAAGAGAGGTTTAATTTTCATAATTACCCTGAACACAAATAAAAAGTGCAGGTTTTATATCACGATTGGCTGGGTGGGTTGAGCAATTTTTACAATCTGATGCGCATTTTGCGACGATGAGGTAAACTATTACGATTAGTTAACGGTTTATCTTGAGAGCTTTGTGGCGTACGCATTACACCCTTTACACACCTTTGCATTACATAATCAATGCCAAAATTTAGTTAAAATTACTCACCTTGAGCAACTTTATACTCAAAGCTTTTCGTCACCATTTTGTTTGTTGGGGGAGGGGAGTAATACCATTTTTTTAAACGACTACCACGGTACAGTTATTAAAATGGCCACCAAAGGGATTACTATTACACCCCGTGAAACCGATACTTTAATAAGCGTTGCCGCTGGTGAAAATTGGCACGCGTTAGTAAGTTATTTGCTTGATAAAAACTTACCAGGGCTTGAAAACTTAGCACTTATACCTGGTACAGTTGGGGCGTCACCTGTACAAAATATTGGAGCCTACGGTGTTGAGCTTTCTAAGTTTGTAGAGTCGGTTGAGTACTTTGACATACACAGCAAGAAACTTGTTTGTTTGACTAACGCGCAATGTGAGTTTGGCTACCGCGACTCTGTATTTAAACATGGACTAAAAAATAAAGCCGTTATCACACGGGTATTACTAGCATTGCCAAAGCAATGGCAACCTGTACTGAGTTATGGGCCATTAAAACAGCTAACAAACGTGACACCACGCGCCGTATTTGAACACGTTATTCAAACTCGTAATAGTAAACTGCCAGATCCATACACGTTACCAAATGCGGGCAGTTTTTTTAAAAACCCGATAATTACCAATCAACAGTTAACAACGTTGTTAAAGCAGTTTCCTGATGCGCCTTATTACGCCTATGGGCAAAGTGAGCATAAGGTAGCTGCGGGTTGGCTAATCGATAACGCAAATCTTAAAGGTTATCGCGTAGCGGGTATTGAGGTTCATAGACAACAAGCACTGGTATTGGTTAATCATGGTAACAGCGAAGGCGAAGACTTGATTGCTATGATCACGCATATTCAGCATGTTGTGTATTCGCGTTACAACATACTGCTTGAGCATGAAGTACGGTTAATAAACACAACCGATGAATGCTACATACAAGGAGACGTTACACAGTGAAAGCACCCGATGGCAATAAACTCGCTATATTGAAAGCGTTAAATCAACCCGGTTTTGTATCTGGTCAAGCGCTAGGTGAGCAACTCGGTATTAGTCGCGCGGCAGTGAGCAAACACATAAATAGCTTACAAGTTATGGGCTTAGATATTTTTAAAGTAACAGGTAAAGGCTATAGCTTAAATAACCACGCTGGGCTTTTAAATCAAACCAAAATACAGCAGTATTTTAATCAATTAACTAGCCAGTTAAAGTCACAGTCAGTGAACGTAGAAGTACATCCTTTAATTGACTCAACCAATTCCGAACTTATGAGGCGGATACAAGCTAAAACAGCGCTTGAGTCGGGTACCGTGATTGTGGCTGAAATGCAGCAGGCTGGCCGAGGACGACGAGGCCGTGTTTGGCAGTCACCGTTTGGTGCAAACCTTTATTACAGCTACTTTTGGCGTTTAGATGATGGCCTTCAAGCAGCTATGGGGGTGTCGATTGCGGTCGGATTAGCGGTATACGATACAATTAAAGCGCTTTACGACATAGAGTTAGAGCTTAAGTGGCCAAATGATATTTACCTAAATAAACAAAAACTTGCTGGTGTACTTGTTGAGCTAGATGGGCAGCCGCAAGGGCCGTGTCAGTTAGTGTTAGGAATTGGTATTAATTTGCAAATGCCACAGAGCTTTAGTCAACACATAGATCAAGCATGGACAGATCTAAGCCAGCATACCCAGCAGCTAGATAAAAACGAGCTGGTGGCATCACTCACCTACCACTTAGAGCACCGGTTAGATCAGTATCGTAAAAGTGGGTTACACACAATGCACGAGCAATGGAATTCGCTTAATGCATTTGCGGGTGAGTGCGTAGAGTTAAATACAGGCCATAGAAGTTGGTGGGGAATATGCGAAGGAATTGACCCTCAAGGTGGGATTCGTATTCGCCAAGACGGCGAGGTAAAAAGCTATTATGGCGGTGAAATATCACTGAGAAAGGCACAGCTATGAGATTACTCATTGATGTAGGTAACACATCTTTAAAAGCAGTTCTTTGGCACAATCAGCAGGCACAACCAGCAGATTTAAATAATTTACCCTGGCTGCAAATAACAGAAGTTGTATACGCTTGTGTAGGGCGAAGTGACTTACTTAATAAATTATTAGCCCAAGCTGCTAAGCATGATATAGCATGTTATGAAGCAACGGTGACTAAAACACTTCAAGGATTAAGCTGCGCATACGAGCAAGTAAATAACCTAGGCATAGACAGATGGCTTGCACTTATTGCTGGTTTTACATTGCACCCTAACCAAGCATGTATAGTGGTTGATGCTGGTACCGCCACAACGATTGATGTGTTAACCAGTGAAGGCCACCATTTAGGTGGATGGATTTTACCTGGGCTCGATTTAATGACGTCATCGCTGACACAAAACACCCAACGAGTATTTGACGACGAAAAAACCCCCTTTGAGAATCAATTAGGGAAAAATACACCTAACGGTTTAAAAAATGGTGCGTTGGTTGCGACCATCGGGGCGGTGGAACAAGCTAAATTACACTTAGGCGTGCAAAATAGCACAAAAACAGTACAAATTGTTTTTGCTGGTGGTTATGGCGCACTGTTACAGCAACAATTTGAAGGTAGTATTTTTGATTCTTTATTAGTAATGAAAGGTTTAAATTTTTGGCGAGATTTAAGCAAAACAAGCTAAAAATAGAAAAATCAGCGACTTTTGCATGAATATTGAACATTTAACCAATAAAATCGCATTTTTTTTAATTTTATTGTTGCATCCCAATAAACCTTACTCTAATATCTCGCCCCGTACTAAAGCAGTGCCGACTTAGCTCAGCTGGTAGAGCAACTGACTTGTAATCAGTAGGTCAACCGTTCGACTCGGTTAGTCGGCACCACTTTCCTTTTACCGAAAGTGAATTAGTAGAGAATTATCGTGGAGGGGTTCCCGAGCGGCCAAAGGGATCAGACTGTAAATCTGACGGCTCAGCCTTCGCTGGTTCGAATCCAGCTCCCTCCACCACTTTATTCTTGACGGTTAGAGGTAGATTAAGAACAGATTCCTAACGCGGGCATCGTATAATGGCTATTACCTCAGCCTTCCAAGCTGATGATGCGGGTTCGATTCCCGCTGCCCGCTCCAGTTCTTGTGTTGCTGATATAGCTCAGTTGGTAGAGCGCACCCTTGGTAAGGGTGAGGTCGGCAGTTCGACTCTGCCTATCAGCACCAGTCTTAAGAATCTTCTTGATTACTTCCTTTATCTGTCAGAAAATACTATTTGAAAAAATTAACTTAATCTACCTTCGGTGGATTATTTTCATATGTAATCTAGATACACAAAACTGATAGGTTCCGTCATGGCAAAAGAAAAGTTTGA
>NZ_PNDV01000060.1:0-21344 GCF_005930865.1 Pseudoalteromonas sp. S554
TTAACGTTTAAGTTAATTAATACTAAAAGACCCGAGCTTAGTCTCGGGTTTTTTAATGCCTAAAGAAAAGTGTTTCGTTTTCAGCTATTAGTAGCTTGGTGTTAAATTATACTTAACACATAAAAAAGCACGACTTTAAGCCGTGCTATTAATTAAACTTTTTGATAACTGACAAATTTTACAGCTTAGTGTTTTTTGGCATATGCTTCAGCTTGCTTCCATACTCTTAGTGTATTGCCACTTAGTATTTTTTTTATGTCGCCATCGCTGTAGCCTCTATCCATAAGGCCTTGTACTAAGTTTGGATAACTAGACACATCCTTCAAGCCAATAGGTAACGAATCGCCAACACCGTCGTAATCAGAGCCAATGCCAACATAATCAATGCCAATCAACTCTACAACGTGATCAATATGATCAAGCACTTGTTCAAGGCTGGCAAAAGGGTACGGATTTTTAGCGCGATAAGCCGCATCAAAATCATTACTTAACTTAGTGCCTTGTTCTTTAGCAGACTCTTTTGTACTTTTTAGTTGCTTACCCCATGCACCTGCTTTTGCTGTAACAAAGCTTGAACCAAAGTTAATTTGAATCACACCACCGTTCTTTTTAAGGGCTAATAGCATATCGTCATTCATATTACGCTCAAAACCCGGAGTGTATTTACGAAGCGATGAATGTGAGGCAATAACAGGAGTTTTAGACAATTCCATTACCTGATAAAACGCATCATCTGAGATATGCGACACATCTATTAACATACCCATATTATTCATTGCAGTGACCAGCTCTTTACCAAAGGGGCTTAAGCCTTTCCATTTACGGCGAATATCGTAAGATGAGTCAGAAATATGATTACTTTGTGAGTGTGCAAGGGTGATGTAACGTACGCCACGGTCAAAAAAGTGCTGAAGGTTTTTTAAGTCACCTTCAATAGGGGAGCCGTTTTCCATTCCCATAGCAATAGACAATTTGCCATCTTTAAATTGTTGTTCTATGTCGTTTGTAGAGCTTGCCATTGCAAATTTAACGGGCGCGCGTTGTGCAATCGCTTCCATCCCATCAATTAACTGGTTTGCTAATTGATAGCTTTTACCTTTACCTTCAAACTCTAAATGAGCAGGAATATATATCGACATAAATGGCGCGTTTAAGCCACCTTTTACTGCGCGAGGATAATCAAAATCGCCATCCTGAGTCGCTTTAGTTACATCAGCCCACGTATCGTGAATACGGTAAGGTACATCAATGTGGGTGTCGATTAAAATAGTGTCTTTGGCAAGTTTAACCGCTTTGTCTGACGCGCTAACAGGTTGCTCTGCAAAGGCTTGGTTTGTTAAAGCTAGTGATACGGCTACCACTAGAGTGCTGAGTTTTATCATGTTTTGGCTCTTTGGGTAAAAAGCCATTGTGTACGCTCAGCTAAAAAGTTACAAGTACTTCACTCTAATCATACGACGCTTGTTGGTGCTCTTCACTTTGCAGTGCTTTAAATTCACTCTTTGAGATGATAGTGACCGATTCGTGCAGCTCAGAGAAAAATACCATGGCTTCACCATTTTTTAGTTGCTGATTGACTTGCGCTACTTTACTTTCAATACTGAACTCTTGCTCGCCATAATCAGTGCCTTCACGCAGTACATAGCTTTCTATTAAATTGTATAGTGTGTCTTTATCAAGTTGTTCAAAAGGGATAATCATTACTGCTTGTTACTCGTTTTGTTTATTATGTGTTGGCTAAAATAGCTAGGTACGGCTTTTTCTAACCAAAAAATGGGTTTAAACGGATTACTACCGCTAATAAATCCAACGTGCCCACCTTTTTCAGAGACGCACAGGGTAACATCTTCACTCACATCTTGCTTGCTAGGCACTGCTTTAATCGACAGCATTGGGTCGTCTTTCGCATGAATGATTAAGGTAGGTACAGCAATATGTTTTAAGTAGGGCATAGCACTGGCTTGACGATAATAATCATGTGCATTCTCAAAGCCATGCAAAGGGGCTGTTATATGATTATCAAATTCTAATAAATCATTAATGTCCATTAATTCATCAGTTGTGATGGGTATTTGCTGCTTAATTTGAGGTAACTTGCGCTGCATCGATTTTTTCATACGATCGAGCAAATACTTTTGATAAATTTTACCCAAGCTTTTGCGTATTACATCACTTGATGATGATAAATCATACGGTGCTGATATAACGGCTGCTGCATTTAATGGGCATCGCTGGGCTTGCTCACCTAAATATTTTGCCAATACATTACCACCTAACGAAAAGCCAACCGCAAATAAAGGCCTGTTTGGAAACTGTAGTTTTAAGTGATTAATAAAAAAAGCTAAGTCGTCTGTGTCACCACTGTGGTATGCACGGGGAAGGCGGTTAACTTCTGTTGAGCAGTTTCTAAAATGCATGAGTACAACGGCATACCCTTGCTTTTTTAGCGCTTTCATCATGCCTTTGGCATAAAAGCTATTAATATTGCCTTCAAGGCCATGCAATACAATGGCAAGTGGAGCATTTTCGTTATGCGGAAGTGACCATGCAAGCTCAATAAAATCACCGTCGGGTGTATCAAGCTGTTCTAATTCGTAGCGAGTATTATGAAAAGGGCGGAAAAAACGCGGCATTATGGTTTGAACGTGACGATTGGTCATCCACCATGCGGGTTTAAACTTATGAGTCATGTTTATACTACACACTTTGCAAAAACGAAGCGTTAGTGTATCAAAAAGAATAAAAAGCGCCTAATTAATAACTAATTAGGCGCTTTGTGCGTCGTGCTTAATTTTTTAATGTTGTTCTTTCAGATCAGCGTCGTGTACTTTTTTCATGAAAAAATACACAAAAAATAGGCATAAACTAATAACGACGCCTAAAAAGCCAAATGATAGAAATAACACTGGGTCGCTAAAAAAATCTCTAAAGAATACGTCCATAATTGCCTCCTGATGTCTATGGGGTAATCATAGGTCTATTTTTGCAGCTCTGAACTGATCCAGATCAAGCTATTTTCCTGATTATTAAATGAGTCGTAAAGAAGTTGATTTGGATCAAATAGGTTGGCTAGAGCTAGCGAAACCCAACGAGAATTAATGATAAAAAGCAGTTTCAAGGTAATGAATTACTGTAGGTCGTCATTTATGGCGATAATTTTTATTGTAAGTTTGCTGAGCTAAATCACGGCTTTGTTTTTCTCTTAAAGCGAAGCGCCTCTATGCCTCATTGTGAGTCAGTTATTTAAATAGTTTTTTGCACAAAGAGAGAATGAGAAGTAAATGAGGGGAATGCAAAATTTATTCGCAGCTAAAGCTGGTTCCTACAAGCTTAGTAGCAATAACATCTGCTTGGGCTTATAATTTTCCTTTATAGCTTTATTTTTATACCTAGTAATAATGGTGGTAGGCATTGAACATTATACGGATAGTTAAATACACTTTAGTGATTATGCTGCTGCAAATTGCCTTATCGACATTACTTAATACTGTTGTTGGTTTTGAGCGCTATGCATCATCGAGGCTTGGCGATTACATTCTTATTGCAATCATGCCTTCTAGTGTTTTATCTTTTTTACTATACGGTGTAATGGCATATCGCAGTGATAATTATGCTTGGCGATATACATTTTATGTTTACTTTTTAGGCTCTTTGCTTGGTACAGTAACTGTCTCATTGATATTGCAAGAGTTTTACTTTTTCAGTGAAACTTCCATTATAGAGTTGCCTGTTTCATTGTTAGTTATTACTTTAGCAACCCTAACAGGGTTGCAGTTGCAGCAAAAAACGAATGCTTAAAGCTCTCCAACATATAGCATTACATTAGTGGTCCTCGAATCAGGCTCTAATGTTAAAGTATTCACTTTTTCTACTAACATCTGTTGTTGTTGTTTCTCGAGCTTGAGCTCAGTACTGAGCAGCTCTTTACGAATTACAGCGTAATCTGCAATCTCGGTTTGATTTGCTTTTAGATAGGCGCGTGTAGCACGAAGGGGCTTCAGTACCTGCTGGTCAAATTCACAAATTGATTGTTCAAGCTTGTTTAGCTGAGTTTGACTAACTGCTAGCTTGAGAGAGTCTAGGTAATACAGTAACAAACACAGGTTTACATTTTTACCTAGCTGGTTTTGATAATCCAACAGGCGCGTTTGCATGTCACCCTTGCTATAAAGGTCACATGCAAACTGCCAAAAGTCGTCTTTATTGAGCAAGTTCATCGGCAAAGGCCTGTTCTTTTTCTTCCATTTCTTCAAGCGCCATAAGTAACTCTTCTTCAATATCGTTAAGTTTAGGCGTAAGCGTGGCTTGCTTAGCAATTAACTCTTTTAACCGGGCTTTGTTGTCATCGTTGTAGAGCTCGTTATCGCCAAGTGCAACTTCCACTTCGCTGAGCTCTGCGGTGTGTTTGTCGAGCTGCTTTTCAAGTTTCTCAATTTGCTTTTTAAGCGGTTGAATGGCTTTTCTAAATTCAGCCTCTAAGCGCTTTTGCTCTTTTCTATTAACCCCTGAGTTTGCTTTTGGCTCATCGGCCTGCTCCGATTTAGTAGCCGCTTTATTAGCATTAAGAAGCCATTGGTAATAATCGTCAAGTTCGTAGCCAAATTGGGTTACTTCACCGCTGTCTACAAGGTAAAACTCATCGGCGGTGTTTTTCAGCATGTGGCGGTCATGCGATACGGTAACCATAGCGCCTTCAAAGCCTTGCAGGGCCATAACAAGTGCATGGCGCATTTCTAAGTCAAGGTGGTTGGTAGGCTCATCGAGTAGCAGTAAATTTGGTTTTTGATATACCAACATAGCCAGCACTAAACGGGCTTTTTCACCACCCGAAAACGGCGCTACAGGCTCAAGCGCTTTATCGCCAATAAAGGCAAAGCCGCCTAAAAAGTCACGTAGTGATTGTTCAGTAGCTTTTGGGTTTAAACGTTGTAAATGCGTAATTGCGCTGGCTTTTAAGTCAAGGGATTCAAGCTGGTGCTGTGCAAAATAGCCAATATTAAGGCCTTGGTGCTGAAATACATCCCCTGCTTGTGGTTTTAAGTCGCCGGCAAGTAATTTAATTAATGTGGATTTACCTGCGCCATTTCTACCAAGCAGTGCAATACGGCTGCCAGGTACTAAGTTCAGCTTAATACTATTTAAAATAGTTACGTCGCCATACCCGGCTTGAGCTTTGTCGAGCGTCATGAGTGGGTTTGGTAGCGCTAATGGCTCTGCAAACTCAAAATTAAATGGTGAGTCGGCATGTGCTGGGGCAAGCTTTTCCATACGCTCAAGTGCTTTAACACGGCTTTGCGCCTGCTTAGCTTTACTGGCTTTTGCTTTAAAGCGAGTAATAAACTGTTCTAGGTGGGCAATTTGCTCTTGCTGTTTTTCGAACATGGCTTGCTGTTGTAATAAACGCTCTGCTTTTTGGCGTTCAAACTGCGAGTAGTTACCTTTGTATACATTGATAAGTTGTTTATCTATGTGCCAAATTTGATCAACCACGGCATCTAAAAACTCACGGTCGTGCGATATAAGTACCAATGTGCCTGTGTAGGCACGCAAAAAGCGCTCAAGCCAATATACGGCATCTAAATCAAGGTGGTTTGTTGGTTCATCGAGTAATAGTAAATCAGCGTTTCTAATAAGTGCTTGGGCAAGGTTTAAACGCATGCGCCACCCCCCTGAAAACGCACTAACAGGGTTTTCTATTTGGTTATTAGCAAATCCTAACCCATGCAACAGCTCGCCAGCTTGCGATTCAATGCTGTAGCCTTTCATGTTTTCTAGCTGAATATGCACTTTGGCTTGGGTATCGCCATCGTTATTTTGTTCTGCTTCTCTCAGCGCAATACGCAGCGCGTAGTATTCAGGGTGTCCTTGCAATACATAATCAATGGCGCTTATTTCGAGGGCTGGGGTTTCTTGTTTAACCGAGGCAATAGACCAATCTTTAGGAATACTGCAATTACCGGCATCAAGTTGCAATTCAGATTTTAGTAAACCAAATAAGGTTGATTTCCCGCAGCCATTGGCACCTACAAGGCCTACTTTGTGCTCTGGAAATAACGTAGCTGATGCATTTTTTAATAAGGCTGTGCCGCCACGAAGGAGTTCTATTTCTGATATTTGGATCATGAATGCGTTACTTTACTGTACCCTTGTTAAGTTGGCGCTATCATACCATAGAACTTAATGCGCTTATCAAGCGTATCAACAAGTGATGTTATACGATAAAATAGTTGTAGTTCAAACCACAGGAAAAATGTTGTGAGACAAAAGAAGCGATTTATTGCTGGTGCATCGTGCCCTGACTGCAAAGCCATGGATACAATGATGCTTTACAGAGAACATGATGTTGAAAAAGTAGAGTGTGTTGAGTGTGGGCATAAAATGTCACAACCAGAGAACGCTGTTCAGGCATCTACTCGCCAATTTGAGCAAGTCATTGGTGTGTTTAAACCGGGCGACTAACCCGGTTTTTATTGCTTAGGTACACACCTTTTAGTAATGCGGAGGCGGTGGCTCTGGCATATTAGACATCATAGAAGGCGAGGTTTGCGCTTCTTTAATTTTTTCTGCCAGCAGTTCTGTTTGGCGTTTCATTTTAGCTAGCATTTGCTGGTGCACTTTGATCTCATCGTTTAAGATTTCAATCGTTTCATCTTGAAAAGCCACTTTGGCTTCAAGTTCCATTACGCGGTGTTCAATTGTGTTCATTAGTGTCTCGTATAATAAATCGCTCTGCGATACCGCTGGAGCTTTCGGTTAACAACGACTTATCGTTATCTATAAATGCCACATCAAGCACAACGGCCGATTTTGGTTTACTGCCTTCTCGCGGCGTAACTTGCCACGTTTGAATTTTTTCACCGCTTGATATTTGCCATAAATCAACTCGCTTATTAGGCGAACCCGTTGCCAGCAATGTGCCTTGCTCGTTAAAGCGCACGGCGGTAAAAATTTTCTGACGCGCAATATACGCCAGTTTACTCACAAGATCACCTGTAGTCAGTTTCCATACATGTGCTTGTGCCATACTGTCGGCGGTAAATGCAAAGCGACCTTGTGGATCAAGGGTTACTTGAGTAACACGAGTTGGGTGGCTAAAGCGATGAATAACTTGGCCTGTATTGGTATCCCAAAAATAGGCAACATAGTCGTTAGAGCCGCTTAATGCATAACGTCCGTTTGGCGCCAAATCAACGGTGTTAACTTTATCTTGATGGCCTAAAAACTCAATGCGACGTCCGGTTTCAAGGTTTAAAAATACAACCACGCCATCGCTGCGGCCATATAATACACTGCGACCTTGGTTACTAATGGCAATGTCTCGAATCGTGGCTTTTTGTATTTTGTAATAGCCTTTGTTTTCGCCAGTGCTGATATCCCACACTGCGAAAGTAGTTTTTTCTGCGGTAACCGCCACGCTGTTATCAAAGGCAATAGCAAGGCTGTAAACTAAGTTGTCTTGTGATTGCTGCTGAAACCATTGGTATTTTAAAACCTGCTGTTGATTATCCCACAGCGCGACCCCATGGTTGATAGAAGAGATTAAACTGTACTTTCCATCGTGAGAGAGAGCTGACGAAAATGCACCTTGTGCGGTGTGCTCAAAGCTTTCTACCGATTGGTTTTTTTTATCGGTACAGGCAATGGCTAAAAAACAGCTAAAAACGATTAAAAAAGTACGAAATATCGACATCTTACAGGTATTTCCTCTTAACTCTTAGTGACTGAGAGGTTAGACTAGGTGCGTTAAATGCCTAGGTTGTTTGTCTAATCACTGGATATGTATTTCTAAGTTTAGCTAACAATACAGACTTTAGTTATTAAACAAACAGCCTACCATGTAGGGCGTTAATCTTTAACTAGTAATATTACAATAAATGACAACTGCAAAGTATGTCGGAGATTTAAAATGAAAAAGACGATTAGATTGTCATTGATTGCAGCGTCGGTTTTAGCGCTTACAGCTTGTAATCAAGAAGCAAAAAAAGAGCAAGCTGAAGTAACATTAGACACTGTAGAGCAACAACAAGCATACGGTATTGGTGCTTCTGTAGGTAACTTTTTAAATAAAGACCTAGCAGACAAATCTGAAATTGGCATCGAGCTAGACCAAGCGCTATTAATTCGTGGTTTTGAAGATGCACTTGCTGGCAATGCAAAAATTGACGAAGAAAAAATTCGTGAAGTGTTAACAGCTTTAGATACCTCAGTACGCACTAAGCAAGAAGAAAAAGCGAAAGTTGAGTCTGAAAAAAGCAAAGCGGCAGGTGTTCAATACCTAGCTGATAACGCTAAAAAAGAAGGCGTAACAGTAACTGAGTCTGGTCTACAATACGAAGTATTAAGCGAAGGCGAAGGCGAAAAGCCAGCAGCAACAGACGTTGTTAAAGTACATTACAAAGGTACTTTATTAGACGGCACTGAGTTTGATAGCTCATACGCACGTAACGAACCAACTACATTCCCACTTAATCGCGTAATTGCTGGTTGGACGGAAGGTTTACAACTTATGCCTGTAGGGTCTAAGTACAAGTTTACTATTCCTTCAGAGCTTGCTTACGGCGATCGTGACCTTGGTAAAATTCCAGCTAATTCAACACTTGTTTTTGAAGTTGAATTACTAGAAATTCAAAATGCAGAAGCACCTGCAGAATAAGCCAAGCTTAAAACGTAAAAAGGGACCTTAGGGTCCCTTTTTTAATTAAGTTACACGAATTAAATCTTAATTTAATCAGTATGATTAGAAAACAGGTTATCAATCAGTTCATCTTCAAGCTCAAAACGAAGCTCTAATGACTCACCAATAACTGAAAGGTCGTTATCAAACCCTTCTAATAAGTCTTCTTTATTTACTTCAGCGTACTTGTCATTGAAATCAAGTGCGACATCGGTGGTGCTTGAAATACGCGGATAAATTGAGTTTGCAAGCTTTTGGCTCTCTAAGCCCTTTTTTTCACAGGCTTTAGCAATATCATCGTACACTTCAAAATGCCCTGCAGAGAGGTAATCCATAAGGAGTTGGCAAAAAGACTGTATTTGTTCAGGCTCTGGTAGCGCGTGATCTTTTTTATCATAAGGCGCAAACCCTGCAATCTTGCAATACAGTACAATAAGTTCTTGGCGTTCATTAAGCCAGTTATCGATTACTGTATGGCTACCACCCCATTTCTGTTGAGCTTTTTCTACACGCGTCAGCATAACTGTTCTCCTAAGCTGGGTTGGTTTTTAGTTACATTCGTTTTTATGTACATCAAGATATATTTAATTTGCGTGTATATCAACAAGTAATGCAGATGTTGTAAAAGTGCAGAAGAATTATTCATTGAAAGGCTAAATATTTTATTGCAGGCAAGAAAAAACCACCGGTTAAGGTGGTCTAATTTCTTCAAGTGGCTTGTTATAACAAGCTTTCTTATTTTTATTAAATGATTTTTATTGTTATTGTTTAAAACTTTTTATTTTTATTGTTTTAATAATTTATTATTGTTTTTGTTAACGCGGGAAAGACAATACCAAGGTTTTTGTTATGTTGCAAACATATTAACAAAAAGTTTTAAATGTTAGTGTTTTTTGCCTAATTTATAATCAAAATGGATTAAAACCATCAATATTATTGATCTGCTTCTATGTAAAGGCGTTTTCGTCTTTAAGAAATAGAGAGGCGATGAATATGGTGGTACAATCTTGCACAATTTCTATAAGCATTAGGATCATTTACGCCATGAGCGAATTAAAAAACGACCGTTATTTACGTGCACTTGCAAAACAACCTGTTGATGTAACGCCTGTATGGATGATGCGTCAAGCTGGACGTTATTTACCAGAGTACCGTGCTACACGTGCGCAAGCGGGCGATTTCATGAGCCTGTGCCGTAATGCTGAGCTTGCTTGTGAGGTAACACTTCAGCCACTGCGTCGTTACCCATTAGACGCGGCCATTTTGTTCAGCGATATTTTAACGATTCCTGATGCAATGGGTTTAGGTTTGTACTTCGAAACAGGTGAAGGCCCTAAGTTTGAACGTCCTATTTCGTCGCTTGCAGATGTTAAAAAAATACCTAAGCTCGATCCAACTGACGAGCTTGGTTATGTAATGAATGCAGTAAGTACTATCCGCCGTGAACTTAAAGGCGAAGTGCCACTTATTGGCTTTTCTGGTTCACCATGGACACTTGCTACATACATGGTTGAAGGCGGTAGCAGCAAAGTATTTGGTAAAATTAAAAAAATGGCGTTTGCAGAGCCGCAAACACTTCATTTATTACTAGATAAACTTGCTGATTCAGTAATCGACTACTTAAACGCACAAGTAAAAGCAGGCGCGCAGTCGTTAATGGTATTTGATTCGTGGGGCGGTGTATTAAGCCCGCGCGACTACAACGAGTTTTCACTGCAATACATGCACAAAATTGTTGATGGCCTGATTCGTGAGTACGATGGTCGCAAAGTGCCAGTAACGTTATTTACTAAAAATGGTGGCCAGTGGATAGAAGCCATTGCAGCCACAGGTTGTGATGCAGTGGGCCTAGATTGGACCATTAATATTGGCGATGCTAAACGCCGTGTAGGCGATAAAGTGGCCTTGCAAGGTAACATGGACCCGTCAATGCTACATGGTACGCCAGATCGTATACGCCAAGAAGTAGGCACTATTTTAGAAGACTTTGGTACAGGCAATGGCCATGTGTTTAACTTAGGTCACGGTATTACGCCAGATGTTGACCCAGAAAAGGCCGGTGTATTTATTAATGCCGTGCACGAGCTTAGCGGCCAGTATCACAAATAATTAATGTGTTTTATGCATTAATACTAAAAAGCCCGCTTAACAGCGGGCTTTTTGTTTATACGCTTTAAAGTGTTTACTTAAACAAGCGATTTAAACCATTTAATGCTGCAACTCGATAGGCTTCTGCCATGGTTGGGTAGTTAAATGTGGTATTTACAAAGTAGTCGATATTATTGCCACCATTTTTTTGCTCCATAATGGCCTGGCCAATGTGAACAATTTCAGAGGCACGTTCGCCAAAGCAATGTACCCCAAGTACTTCTTTGGTTTCGGTGTGGAATAATATTTTTAAACTACCTACTTCAGTACCTGCAATCTGCGCGCGTGCAAGGTGTTTAAACTGAGCGCGGCCTACTTCGTAAGGTACTTTAGCCGCGGTTAGTTCTTGCTCTGTTTTACCCACTGAACTCATTTCTGGAATGGTATAAATACCCGCCGGAATATCAATAATTAACTTATCATCACAGTTACCGCAGGCTATTGCATCAGCTGCAATGCGGCCTTGGTCAAACGCAGCACTAGCTAGGCTTGGATAGCCAATTACATCGCCTACCGCATAAACGTTTTCAATCTCAGTTTGGTAGGTTTCGTTTACTTTTATTTGCCCACGGCCGTCGGCTTTTAAGCCAATGGCTTCAAGGTTAAGTGTGTCAGTGTTACCTGTGCGGCCATTCGCAAATAAAATACAGTCAGCCTTTACACGCTTGCCCGATTTTAAATGCATAACAACGCAATCGTCGCGCGTTTCTACACGATCAAACTCTTCGTTATGACGAATAACAATGCCGCTATTCCAAAAGTGGTAGCTAAGTGCATCAGATATTTCAGCATCCATAAAGGCAAGTAAACGGTCGCGAGTATTCACTAAATCAACTTTAGCGCCTAAACCTTTAAAAATAGAAGCATACTCACAGCCAATAACCCCTGCTCCGTATATAAGTACGCGCTGAGGGTCGTGCTCAAGGCCTAAAATAGTATCGCTCTCGTAAATACGAGAATGGCTAAAATCAACTTCAGGTGGGCGGTAAGGGCGAGAGCCCGTAGCAATAACAATTGTTTTTGCAGTAATGCGCTCGGTTGAACCGTCAAGGCGTTTTACTTCAACAGTGTGTTTATCAACAAAGCTCGCATCACCTTGAAACATATGAATACGATTACGATCGTAAAAGCTGCTACGTAAATTAGACTGCTTAGAAATAACCGAACTTGCGTGACGTAAAATATCAGGGAACGTTAAACGACTCGGGCGTTCACCAATATTAAACAACGGGTTGGCTTTGTATTCAATATAGCGGCTAACCGAGTGACGTAATGCCTTAGAAGGGATAGTTCCCCAATGTACACAACCGCCGCCGACTGTTTCTTGGCGCTCTATAACCGCTACTTTTTTGTTGTTTTTCGAAAGGTTCATGGCGGTGCCTTCACCGCCAGGGCCCGTACCAATAATTATTGCGTCATATTGGAAACTTACGGGTGCTTTTTTCTGTTCTGGTTGTTTGGCCACAGCCACTCCTAAATTAATTAAAAGAGGCTTTTAATAACCTCGCATTAAGTGCTAGCCATGCCTGTTTTTGATTTTCCCAGGCGGCTTCCAGCTCGTGATATTGTGCCATTAAAGCTGAACGTTCACACTGCTTTGCCATATTATTTTTTTTAACTTCTAAAACTTGTTTTTGAAGTGAACAATAAGTCTGCAGTTTTTTCAGCAATAAATCGTATTCTTGTTGTAATAATGTAAGCCTATCTTGCGCTAAAGGCAATTTTGCAAGGCGTGTTTGCGTTTTGCTCATAAGCGTATCGGCTTTAGCTTTTTCTATGCGCTCAACAGGGGTACGCTTTAACTTACTTGCTAAACCAACAGCAGCTAAAGAGCGAATCATCCATTTAGTGGGGTCATAATGAAACCACTTAATCCCATTACGGTAATCACTTGCAAAAATATGATGAAAGTTATGGTAACCCTCGCCATAAGTAAATAACGCTAAAAAGCCATTATCGCGCGCGGTATTTTTTTCAGTGTATGGGCGCGAACCCCATATGTGAGCCACCGAGTTAATAAAAAAGGTAAAGTGTTGGCTTAATACTAAACGCAGTAAACCCGCTAAAATAAGCATACCCCACACGTCGCCCACCAATAAACCAAGTACCAATGGTAGGCCAACATTCATCGCAATAACTAGTTTTAGGTAGTGCTTGTGTTGCCAAATAACGATTTTATTACGCTGTAAATCACGACAATTACTGTAATCACCGTAGCTATCGCCTTGGTAGTCACGTAACATCCAACCAATGTGGCTGTACCAAAAGCCATTGGTTGCGGCGTAAGGGTCTTTTATTGGGTCGTCAACTTGGCCATGGTGTATACGGTGATCGCTACTCCAGTGCAGAGCGCTGTTTTGCAACGCAAACGCACCGCCAAGGGCAAAAATAAATTCAACAGCAGGATGAGCATTATACGTTTTATGTGCCCATAAACGGTGGTAACCGGCTGTGATAGATAGGCCCGCAAAAAACATACAGGCTACAAAAGCAATCCAATGTGCGCTGGTAAATCCGTAGCTAATGCCATACCAAGGAACAAGTGTGATAGCCGCTAAAAAGGTAAGGCTAAAAAATAGGACGTTTGTCCAGATAATCGGTGGTTTATTCATCATTCTCAATCTCAGCGTACAACTGTAAGCTAAAATAGTATTTCAAACTCTCGCCGTCAAGTATTAGACTGGGGAATTGAGCTATTATCACTAAATATTAATATAAAATTATTCAGGGAGTTGTTGATGTCGGGTGTTAGAGCGCAACAGAAACAAAAAACACGACAAGCCTTAATTCAGGCGGCATTTAATCAGCTAAGTGCAGATCACAGCTTTTCGAATTTAAGTTTACGCGAAGTAGCCCGCGAAGCCGGCATTGCGCCCACCTCGTTTTATCGCCATTTTAAAGACATGAACGAGCTAGGTTTAACCATGGTAGACGAAGCCGGTTTAACCCTTCGCCAGCTAATGCGCCAAGCCCGAAGACGCATAGCAAACGACGGTGGCAGTGTAATCAACACCTCGGTTGTTACGTTTATGGAATTTATAGACAGCTCAAGCAACCAATTTAGGTTATTACTGCGTGAGCGCTCTGGCACATCTAAGGCATTTAGAGCCGCAGTCGCACGCGAAATCAAACACTTTATTTTAGAGCTTGCCCACTATTTAGAAAGCGAAACCAAGTGCGACGCCATGCACGCCTACATTCAATCAGAAGCCATGGTAACACTGGTATTTAATGCCGGCGCTGAAGCATTAGATATAGAAGGCCAACAACTTGACGAACTTGTTGAGCGTGTTATTTGGCAGCTGCGTTACATAACGCGTGGTGCAACCCATTATGTAAGAGAAAAGGCTGACTAATTTAAATTATTTACATAAAACATTGTAGATTTATTGTTCTAATTTCATTATATTACGCGTTGTAACAGCAGCGCGTTACCTAGACAGTAAAAAATAAATAACTCTCTTACAAAGAGAAAGCGAGGATGCAAATGCTCACCAAGGATCCGGTGAACTTAAATTACCCCCCATTGTTTGAACAACCACATGACGAGCTTGAAAACTCTCAGCCCGTGGTTACATTCTCTCATTTGAGCCGTGCTCAATTTTGCCAACTGCCAAAAGTACTACAGAGCAAATTACAAAGTAATTTATTTGGTGTGGTAGACAAGTATCAAGCTGCTTGCCTGCGCGACGATACACGCAGCCAATACTGGGTAAAAAATAAAGAGTGGCAAAAAGTGTCGTATTCGGCTTACAAGCTCGCAAGTACGCGTGTTGCTATTTATCCAAAACAAACTCAAGCACCCACAAAATACTCAGGCGCAATTAATAATGGCTCAATAGCATCATCGCAAGCAGCGCTACAAAGTAATAACTTTACCAATAAAGGGGTTATAGCCCCTAATACACCTGCATTTATTAATAGCCAAGCAGCGGCGCAAAATACACCACAGTATATAAACCAGCAAAGCTATAAGGCTAAAACAACAAAAAAACCTCGCCCTGCGCAGCAGTATACCCCCGCTATACGCATTTATAAGCCAGAGCTAAACAGCACAATGCTATTAAAAGCATCGCACACAGTTAGGCAAAATTTTACAACTCACGTACTTAGCGCCGCCGAAACCGTAGAGCAACTCGCACAGCAATATACCGGCTATAAAAATGCCAACTTAATTTACGATTACAACTTAGGCTATAGCGAACGCAAACCTGCAAAAGCAGGCACAAGCTTAATAGTCCCCAATGGTTGGAAACTTAATATTGAAGGCTCATGCAGTAACAGCCGCAGTGTAGTTATTCAGTGGCAAGGGCCAACTAGTGGGCAAATAACGCTACAACTAGAAAAAAAACGCCCCGACGAAGTCTCGTTTTGGCAGCACTACGCTGAAGTAAAACCGGGTATTTATAATGTTACGGTAACGGCCAGTGGCGCAACCGACACCACCACATTTACAGTTGAACAACCCACTTTAGCCTACGAAATAGAACTACTCGACGAAGCTGGCGAGCCACAAGCTAACATGGGCTACAAAATACGCCTACGCAACGGCCACATTATTACCGGGCAGCTTGACCAAAACGGCTATGCCAACGTATCAGGCCCCGACTTTGAAAACGCTAAAGTCAGCTTTTTTGAACTCGACAGCGAAGATTGGTCTGTAGGCAAAGTTTAAGGATATACAATGACCCAACAACACACCGTAGCCCAAGGTGAAACGCTATTGCGCATAGCAAAGCAATACGGCTACCAAACATCTAAAGCGCTTTACAACCACCCAAGCAATGCAGAGTTTAAAGCCCTACGCCCCGATCCAAACTTAATTTACCCGGGTGATAAAATTACGATTCCGCCAAAAAAAGAAAAGTTTATACCGCTGCGCACCAACAGCATTAATAGCTTTGTTGTACAAAACGAAAAAGAATATTTTCGCCTGCAAGTATCGTACGACGACGGCGATGATATTACCGGTAAACGCGTTGTGCTTAATATCGGCAGCCAAACAATCGATACCGTATTGCAAAGTGATGGGCTTATCGAAGTAGAGCTTAATAATAACGACGCCCTTACTGGCAACGTCGATTTATATTTAAAAGCAGGCGAAACCACACCAACTAAAAGCTTTGCGGTACAAATAGGCAATCTAGATCCAATCGACACGCTTTCTGGCGTGCAGGGACGTTGTAATATGTTGGGGTTTAATTGCGGCAAGGTTGATGGCATTAATGGTGCAAAAACCAAAGCCGGTGTGAGGGAATTTCAACAAGCGCAACAACTACAGGTAGACGGCATTGCAGGGCCGGTTACTAAAAGCCGTCTTGTTTATGTTTATGGAGCCTAAGTTATGAGCCAAGCAATGCCCATGGCAGTCAATAAAGTTAACACACTAGTTATAAAAACAAATGTTGGTGCGTTACAAAAACATATCATAGTTAAAGTGATTGGTGATATAGATATAAAAGCGCAGTTGTTTAGCCAAGGTAGCGCGGTTAACTTGGAGCAACAGGGCAATCAACAATACCACTTTAAAAACCTGTCACAACAAGCGCTTTACACCTTAAAAGTAATTATAGCGGGCGAAACAGAATTAACCCTTATTAACGAACAAAGCTTTGCAGATTATTTTGACCTGTTAAAAGTTCAGTCATTCAATATTGGTGAAAAAGGCGGGCCGCAATTACTCGAACATAAAATATTACCAAAAGGCCATATTGAAATAACCTTGCTCGCAGAGCCCCCTAGCTTTGGTGTATTTTTTGATGGCACGGGAAATAACCGCCTTAACGACATACAAGATTCAACCGACGGCAAAGAACCGACTAATGTGGTTAAGTTGTTTGAGTTATATCCCTTTCAAAAATATCAATCACGCTATTATGCAGAAGGTATTGGCACTAAAGCCCACGAAAGCGATTCAACCTTAGACATGGGTTTAGCGTTTAGTTTTGATGAGCGAATTAAAAGGTCTTTACTCGAAATGGAAGCATATTTGATTCGCAATTTATTTAAAACTATTAAAGTTTGCTCTATTGATGTATTTGGTTTTAGCCGTGGTGCAGCGCAAGCGCGGGCATTTGTTAATCAAGTAAATGCGATATATAAAAATAATCCACACTATTGGGGCGGTATTAAGCCGGTTATTCGCTTTGTTGGTTTATTCGACAGCGTTGCCTCTATTGGTGGCGATGGTGATAACAACCACAGTGAGTTTTATGCCAATGATGAGCTTGATTACCCCGTTAATTTAAACCTAGCAAGTAGTAGTGCGGGGTTTGTAATGCATTTGGCGGCGTTTGATGAAAAGCGAGATAAATTTCCACTCAGTTCATTACGCACTCGTAATAAGCAGCTCCTTAAAAACCAGCAGGAAATTGAATTACCGGGTGTGCACTCAGATATTGGCGGCGGTTATGGCCCCGTAGAAACAACCATATTATACCCGTGGCAATATATTGCGGGGCAAGCCGGAGAGCCAGAGCACGATAAAGAATTAGCGCAGCTTAAAAAGTCACTTGAGCAAAAATATTATTGGCCAACAATTAATATTGAATTTAAAGCAAGTAGGCCAAGGATGAACAGAAAGCCAAAGCGAATTCGTAATGAATCAGAGTATACGGTTTATACCGGCTATAAACCGTATTGGCGGCGCAATTTAAATAATACCTTACCCCATTATAGCCTAGCGCTAATGTATGAAGCGGCGGTTAACCAAGGGGTGCCACTACAAAGCTTAACGGAACTTGCTAACCGCAAACAAGCTGACGGCCAAGCTATACCTTATGCTTTACCTAGCGAGCTTAAAATACTGGTTGATAGTGCCCGTAGCTTTGGCCCACAAAGTGATGCCTGGCAAGCTTTATATAAAGATTACATCCACCACAGTGTTAAATATTCAGCAACGATTGATGCGATTGCTCATGGCCCAGAAGAAGACGCTGAATTCACCACCAAAAACCAACAACGTGAGCTTTTTTACAATCAACCAGAACACGCTGAAGCAAGTGAGCAATGGCAATCACAATTAATAAATGGATATAGATTATGGACAAAATCTTAAAGTTACTTCTTACTAGCTTGTTTGCTGTATTACTAGACGGCTGTGCAACAACAGGTGAAATCGACTATATGGTTGTATCGGGTTCAACAGATGAAGGCAATAATATATTTGTGACTTTAATTAAGTTTGATGACAAGTGGGATGTACCCGCAGGAACTATGTCTTGTTGTCGAGCCACTGCGGGAGCTATGGTTGGTGTTTACGATCAAAAATTCCCAGAAAAAGTTGCGGTTGAATGGTTAGATAAGTCAGAAAATAGAATTTACTTTGGTGAAGTGGCAATAGATAAAAATGGTTATAAATTAGCTAAAAATTTACCTTCATACATAGCGCATACAGGTAAGGTTTTTAAAGATGTAAAACCATATTTAATAGTTGGTATGGGTGAATCAGGTGAGATAAAGGTTTGGGTTACGAATACGCCATCAGCTGGATTTACTGGCCGTGTATTACACGAACTAGGCTCAGGGCAAGCACAGTGGCGTGAGAATAAGTAACTAAGCCATTCCTCAAGAGCAGCTTGAACTTAAATGGAAATATATTATGAGTAAACTCATAAAATCACTCATCGCACTCGCTTTAACATTATTCGCCGTAGGGTGTTCGTCAACAGGAACAATTGATTACATGGTCGCAGGTGTCGGCACCGAAAATGGCAATGCAATTTGGGGGCGCTCTGTGGTATTTGATGATGAATGGGGTATTCCTTCCGGTGCAATAGAATGTTGTTACGCACAAGCTGGTGGTACTGTAAATGTTTACAATCAAAAATTCCCAGAAAAAGTCGCGGTTGAATGGTTAGATAAGTCAGAAAATAGAATTTACTACGGTGAAGTGACAATAGATAAAAATGGTTATAGGTTAGCTAAAAATTTACCTGCTTATACATGGGTAAGTACAGGAGAAGTAGAAGAAAATATTAGGCCTTATTTAATTGTTGGCATGGGGGAAAGTGGCGAGATAAAAGTATGGTTATCAAATGCACGATCTGACAGAAATAGAACAGGCCGTGTATTACACGAACTAGGCTCAGGGCAAGCACAGTGGCGTGAGAATAAGTAGTAAAGCCACTACCCTAAGCTCATGTTCTATAAAGTATTCGCAGAGGCAGCCCGTAGCTCATGACCCAGAAGAAGACGCTGAATTCACCTCTACCAAAACCAACAGCGCGAGCTTTTTTACAATCAGCCAGAACAAGCTGAAAAGAGTGAGCAATGGCAGTCACAATTAATAAATGGATATAGATTATGGACAAAATCTTAAAATTACTCACCACATTGACCTTTACATTATTTGTAATGGGTTGCTCGTCAATAGGTAAAATTGATTACATGGTCGCAGGCGGTGCGACACAAAAGGGTAATGAAATTTGGGTGCAATCAATTACTTTTGATAATAGTTGGGGTATTCCTATGGGGAGCCTTGGTTGTTGCTGGCAAAGTGCCGGTAAAACAAGTGGCGTTTACGATCAAAAATTCCCAGAAAAAGTAGCTGTTGAATGGTTAGATAAGTCAGAAAATAGAATTTACTTTGGTGAAGTGGCAATAGATAAAAATGGTTATAAATTAGCTAAAAATTTACCTGCTTATACATGGGTAAGTACAGGAGAAGTAGAAGAAAATATCAGGCCTTATTTAATTGTTGGCATGGGCGAAACTGGCGAAATAAAAGTGTGGCTATCAAATACAAGCTCAGGAATGAATAGAACAGGTCGCGTATTACACGAGCTTGGTTCAGGACAAGCCCAGTGGCGTGAGAATAACTCGTAAAGGATTTCCATCTGTAGCTTTGGATAATGGTACTACAAGCCAAGTTGCTACTTATATTACCTCGTAAATAAATGCATTTAGTAAAAGAATAGTTTTAATGACGTTTTTAAAAAATCACAGCATGCTTTGCGCCCTCAGCGTTTGTTTTAGCTTATTGCTAAGCGGGTGCTCAGAGCCCTCATCTCAAAGTTCAGCACAAGCAGAGGTTGATGTTGCTAAATATCCATGGGCTAAAGAGCATAAAAACCATCCAGAGTGGCCACTAGAAATACGCGAAGAGGTGTACGGCGATGCAGATACCTTCTCAACCCCGCGATTAATGTTTTGGAATAAATATAAATACAGTGAAGTGCGCACGCTGTGGTCATCACGGTTAGATGGCTCAGATAGGCGCCGAATTATTCCTGAGAAAATATTTACCCAAATGGAGCCTGCGGGATTGCATCCACCAGCACGCTCACCAGATAACCGTTATATTGCTATTTCGGGTTATATAAATGATAGAGCGACACGCCAGTTATACGATACTAAAGAGAAAAAGCTAATTACCGTGTCAGGCGGAGGCGGCTACCCGTGGTTTAACTGGACCTCAGACAGTAAAAATGTGATTTTTTACTCAGATGGCAAAAACTTTAACTACCATGTTCCAACAGGGGAGCTAACCCCTCGGCCGCAAATTCACCACAGTGGAGCTGCTTTTTTACTTCCGGGAGATAAAGAGTTTTTAGTCATAAAGCATGATGGCTTTTGGATACATAAGTTTAATGGTGAAGTGGTTCGCAAAGTTAACTTTGGTTTTCCACGTAAGTGGAGAATGAAAAACCATCGAATTTCGCCCGATGGCAAGTATTTAGCGTTTATGACCCACGCCAGACCGAAAGCCCACTTTCATTGGGTGAATATTGCAAACCCTGAAATAGAGCACTCAGAAAAAGGGGAGGGAAATGGCGTAATCTTTTCACTTGATGAAGATGTTACCCTTAAATTTGGCTATAATCCTAGGGATGAAGTCGATGAAAATAACAAGCCAGTTACTTATAGTATTATTACCCAAACTAATATTTTAACCGGTGAACAGCAGGTAATACGCACTAAAGAAATGAGAATGTGGGGGCTTAGAAGCATAGCGCCTATTGCTATTACCAACCAAAAAGCACAGAGCAACTAATTATGCATGACATGAGTAAAGGAAGTGCCAGCCCTGTGGTGTATCTATTAACTGGTTATATTGAAAATAATAAACGAGTTCCATGGATGTGAAAGTAGGTTCAATATGGCTCAAATCATTTCGGCTCTTCGGCCATAAAGTGAGTAATGGCACTTTTTAATCATTAAACATGTGATTACTTTATAAACTTAAATAAAAGTGACAAAACTTATCTAATCGGGGATCACTTTAAAGCCGATTTAATTATGGTGGCAAGAAGCGTGTTTGGTATTTTTAATCTTATTATTTAAGGTTTTTTGGTTTTTATTTTCTTTATGATTGTGTTTTAAAGGTGTTTTGTGGAATATTTATGCTTGCTTCGATCTCTCTGTAATGTTAAAAATAGGCCTCACTGAACACACACACAAGAAACAAGATGCAAAATATTCGTTTAATTACACTAAAACTTAATCTCTTACTGCTATGGCAAGTAAGCGGGGATTAGTGTGTTTGCATTGAGTTGAACATTAAAAACCCCGCAATTGCGGG
>NZ_PNDV01000061.1:0-1676 GCF_005930865.1 Pseudoalteromonas sp. S554
TGGCTTTTTTCGTTCCTCAAAATTTTAGCCAACATTTTTTTGCCCATTAAATGGGCGTTGGTATGACTCCCATTGTCAAGTTAAACGCACTGATCCTTGCCTAACTTTTAAGCCATAATTATTTTAGCTCGAATTAGAGCGAGTTAATACATAGGATGAAGCAAGTAATGTCGTCGGTTATCTTGCTGATATTCGTTGGTTATTACTATTTCTAGTAACAGAGCAGACCTTACTTATTTCGTCGTGGCACCTGTCTTCAGTCTATGTTCGTGGTTCAATGCAGCGTTAGCTGCATTGCCATCCTAACGCCGTCGGTGGTTGTGCCACACCCGATGCTTGATCCCATGCATTAACTCTAATTCTTTTATCATGCGGGTACTCTTGCCAATCTAAGTTTTTTATTCACTGGCGTAAGCACCACTTCTCTTGCAATAGCCCATATGTACGCAATCATTTCTCGGGCAATGGCGGTAACAACCAGATTGTAGTGTTTCCCTTTGGCTATCATTTTTTTATAGCGTTTGCAGAGCCTAATCTGTGCTTTCCACGCAATATCAATAATGTCCTTTGGTAAACCTTCTTGTCGTTTTTGCATATCTGTGGATATATTTGCTGCATAGCGATAAGTATGTGCACCTTCCACAAGAAGGCGCCTTGCTCGGCCGTTCCCGCATTTTGTGATGGCGCCAATATGGCGTTTGCCACCACTCGAGTGTTCACTGGGTACAAGACCGAGATAACTCATTAATTTGCGGGGATGGTCGAAACGCGATAAATCGCCAAGCTCAGCAACAACGCCAGTGGCGACCAACAAACGGACACCACGCATAGCTTGTATTGCTTTTACTACAGGATAATAACGCCACTGGTGAACGTGGTGTGTTAGTTCATTATCTAGCCGCTCAAGTCGGCTTATTCGTTCGGTAATTGTGTGTAAAAATTCTTGTAAGACGATGTGCTGAGCGGGGTGTGGCAACACAAGCTCAGTGAGCCAACGTAAATGTTTTTGTGACCAATTCGCAGTGCCTTTGTAATTAATATTATTGCGAAGCAGCAGCGCCTTTAATTGATATTTGGCATCTTTTAAATCCTTCATGGCTACTTCGCGTGCACGAGATAAATCACGTACAGCTTCATCTTCAGGCTCAGGAACATAGATAGGTGTTAAATCTTCAGACTTAAGTAATTTAGCAAGCTTAAGGGCATCACGTTTATCGGTTTTAATTTTCTCACCAGGTTTTTTAGGAATAAGAGAAGGTGCAACCACATAACAGCAATGGCCAAGGCTGGTAATTAATCGGTAAATCCAATAACCACATGGGCCAGCTTCATAAACAAAATGAAGTGTTGCGCCAGGGTATTTCGATTCGAACTGGCGAACAAGCTTTTGAACGGCCATTTTGGAAGACGAAACTCGGCCAAGATGAACAGGTTGCGCACCTCTATGTTCTTCAATATAGGCAACTTCATTGAATTCTTTATGTGTATCAAGACCGATAAAAAGTATGCTATGTTTATTCATGTTAGCCTCTGCTGTTTAGTTAATTGACAAACTAATTATGGCTCTGGCTTTGAATTAAGCTAACCCACGAAAAGCGGAGGCTAACACCGTGTGGGAGTCATTATGTCTATGTGTTTTTAGGAAATGTAGCTAAATTATTTTTGTGTTTGTTTTT
>NZ_PNDV01000062.1:0-27917 GCF_005930865.1 Pseudoalteromonas sp. S554
ATTTCATTTTACTGTGATCCATTTCTTTCATTTTACTGTGATCCATTTCTTTCATTTTACTGTGATCCATTTCTTTCATTTTGCTGTGATCCATTTTCTCCATTGAAGATTTTGATTGCTTCATACACTTTTTCATCATTGCAACTGCAACAGGGTCTTTCATATCCATCTTGCTATGATCCATTTTGCTACAATCAGCTTTTTCTGCTTTTTTTGCATGCATTTTCGGATCATGAGCGGATGCATTCATTGATAAAGTAATTGCTGGTACTAATATCAAAGCGATTTTGCCTACAGTTTTAATAAAGTTAGTTTTCATGGTTCTCTCCTACGTTAGTGATTAAGTTTAATTTAAGTAAATTCATCGAATGCAATATTAGTTGCATCAACATTCTTAGTTTTCAAAAGATTTATCGTTGCTGACATCATATTCGGTGGGCCGCATAGATAAAATTCAACACCATCAATTTGACAAATTTTGTTAATATTTGATGTGAGTAAATCTTGAACATACCCCTTTGCTCCTGACCAGTTCTTATGCGGCCTAGACAAAACAGGGTAGTAAAAAAAGTTTGGATATTTTCTAGAAAGCCTGTAAAGCTCATCTTTATATAACAAGTCCTCCTCAGTTCTAGCACCATAGAAAAAATAGATACCTCTAGTTTCCTTTCTTTCTTTTTGGTAGAAGCACAATTGCTCTTCAATCAATGATTTCAATGGTGCCATTCCAGAGCCTGCTCCGATAAGAATCATTGTTTTATTACTTGAAGGTTTAGCGTGAAAATCTTCAAATGGACCAGCCGCTTCTATTGTTTGCCCTAGCCCCAAATTGCATATGTAGCTAGAACCTACACCGGGATATATACTTTTATTTGGAGCATTTTGAATTTTGACGGTAAACTTTAACTCGTTAGTACCAGCTTCAATCTGCCCATCACCATTAGCTAGAGAATAGCTTCGACTACAAGCTTGATGCTCATACTCTAAATACTCAATATCACGCCAATGGTATTTGAAAGCGTCAGGAAGACGCGCTGGTATAGATACTCCTTTAGCTGGTGGTATATAGAAGCGAAGATGAGCACCTGCTTTGAATTTTAATCTCTCACCACCAAGCACTTTAAAACGCAACTCTTTTATATAGGGACTAATAAACTCACTATGCGTTAATTCAAGAAGGTATTTTTTGGCTTTAGTAACATCAATTAATGTTAACCTCTTAGTTTCTGTTGCATCATGTTGACAAGCCAATCTGTAACCTTGTTGCAATTGTTCCTTTGTTAAAAGTACATGCTCTGCTGAAGTGACTTTGACACTGCTATCAAGACGTACTTTACATTGGCCACAAGTACCGCCACCGCCACAGGTTGATGACAAAGCAATATCATGATCAATTAAACCGTCAAGTAAGTTGGTATTAGTAGCTAAATCGAATTCCCCGATAGGCTCCAGATCTTTATCAAATAGCGCCAAAGTTCGACTTTTGTTGCCAAAGCGAACTTTGTATTGACCATTAAAGAGCAGCTCAATAGTCCAGATAAAACCAGTTAAGGAAAAGAAAAGCGTGAAAAGAGAAAATAAAATGATTTGAACATTATTGAAGCTTCCTTCAGTGCCATAATCCATAAAGTGAAGCATAAAGAAAATATCAACAAACCGTTTATCATCATTACTATGTTTAATTATTCGACCAGAACCAGCATCAATATAAACGCTAGTTTGAATATAATCAGCATAGTTAACTTGCCACACTTCATTTTGCTCACGAGGTATATCTTCATATGGAGGTGATAATTTAACTGCATTTTTAATCACACCTTTACCATTGTAGGAAGATTGGGCCAGTTTTCTAACCATAGTTTCATCAATAACGACTGGCTCAGCGGTGTACGCATCAACCAAAGAGTAGTCATTGTCAAAATGGCTATATAAACCTTTATTATGAGTTAACAAATAGTAAGGGTGCTCTAATAGTGATATTTGTTTTAACGATACGACTTGTTTTGATTGAGATAAGACAAGTTGTGGTTCAACTAACCTATTAATATCAACTTGGGCAACAACGGGAGTTTGTTTATATTGATTTCCTGAAGCCTTTTGATGATCCATCAAATTAAAATATAAGCCTGTTCCTAACCATACTAGTAGTTGTAGGCCAACCAACAAGGATAGCCACTTATGTAGCTTTTTAAGGAATAACATTATCTAGCTACTCCCATACTTTTATCTAATGTATTTTTTACTCTGTTTTTGAAAATAACAAAGTAACTCAATACACCACCAGTAATTGCCGCAAAAATAGAAAAAAGTGTGAACCAAAAAAGTAGTTTATTACTTGGATCTTCTTCTTCGTAATCCATGACATGCAAACTAAACATCAAATCAAAGATTCGCCAAAATTCATGTCGCTTACTGACAAGCTTTCCTGTTTGAGCTGAAACATATATCGACGGACTGCCAAAATCATCAAAGTTAACCCGCCAAGCAGGTAATGCTCGACGGCTTAATTCAAACGGTGGATTTTCTGTAATCAATTCAGACTCAAGGACCGCACCATCACCACTGTAATAGTGTTTTGCAGCGCTAATAGCTACGACTTTGTTTAAGGGAGAAATCTTCTCCCCATTACTAGCATTTACAACATATTTTTCGTCATGCTCTGTAAAACGATAAACGGCTTGGTCTATAAAAACTTCTACGGCAATGTTTTTTGCGTCAGGATATTGCTTAGCTAATGCAGATAATGGGTAAGTAATTTCATCCACATTAACTTTAGCTTGGTGATTAACCACCAAACTATCACCATGAATATAGTCAATATCAAAAATAACCATATAGGCACCTGATATCGACCAAATCAAAAACTGCAAGCCTAAAAACAACATCAACCACCGATGAAGTTTCCGGCTAACCTTCAACGTTTTCATGCTCTATGCCTTGCTCGAAACATTTTTAATCGATGACGAACGCCACAAATAAAATAATGCAGGTAGAACAAGTAAAGTTAAAATCACCGCACTTAGCATTCCACCAACCATAGGTGCTGCAATACGACTCATCACTTCAGAACCAGTACCTGTGCCATATAATATTGGCAATAAGCCAACGATTATAGCTGCTGCGGTCATCATGACAGGACGTACACGTAAGCCTGCACCATGTAACACCGCTTGAAGGACATCAGCCTTCGTTGTTGAAATATCCTTTGACTGATGATCATTAATCATTTCGTGATAAGCCTGATTCAAATAAACCAACATAATCACACCTATCTCAACAGCAACCCCCGCTAGCGCGATAAAACCAACACCTACAGCGACAGAGAAGTTGTAGCCTTGGATATACATCAACCAAATACTACCCACCATAGCCAAAGGTAGAGTTCCCATGATCATTGCCACTTCAATAACATTTCTGAAGTTCAGATAAAGTAGAATAATAATAATGAACAAGGTTAACGGCACTACATAAGTCAATTTAGCTTTGGCACGTTGCATATACTCATATTGACCAGCCCACGCAATTGAGTAGCCAGCAGGAAGTTTTAGCTTATCTTCAACAACCTTTTGTGCATCAACAACGTAACTACCAACATCCACACCTTCAATGTCTACAAATGCCCAACCATTTAATCTTGCATTTTCTGACTTTATTCCCGGAGGGCCGTCTTCAACGAGCACATTCGCAACATCGCCTAATGAGATCCTTTGCCCATTTGGTGTCACTATTGGTAGCAAAGATAATGTTTCAGGCGAATCACGATAGTCTTGTGGGTAACGTAAACTCACTGGATAGCGTTCTAAGCCTTCAACAGTTTTGGTGACATTCATACCACCAATGGCCGTAGCAACAACCTGCTGAATTTCGCTAATATTTAAACCATAACGAGCTGCTTTAGCGCGTTGTATATCAACTTTAACGTAACGCCCACCAGCTACACGCTCTGAATATACTGATGCTGTTCCAGGTACATCTTTCAAAATAACTTCTAATTGTTTGCCGATGTCCTGAATTACCGATAAGTCAGGTCCTGCGACTTTAATACCAACAGGTGTCTTAATACCCGTAGCTAACATATCAATACGTGTTTTTATTGGCATCACCCACGCATTAGTTACCCCAGGGAGCTTAACTAAACCATCTAGCTCTTTTTTCAAACTCTCAGTAGTAACACCTTCTCGCCACTCTGAACGAGGCTTTAATTGAATAAAAGTTTCAATCATTGTTAAAGGCGCTGGATCAGTAGCAGTTTCCGCTCTACCTACTTTACCAAACACAGTTTTAACTTCTGGAACTGTTTTAATCAGCTTATCCGTTTGTTGTAACAGTTGACGTGCTTGCCCTATCGAAATACCAGGATAAGTTGTAGGCATATACATTAAGTCACCTTCATCAAGTGGAGGGATAAATTCACTACCAATCTTGTCAAGTGGATATATACCAATAGCAAGAACTGCCAATGCTGCTACTAAAGTTGTCTTTGGAAAACGTAATACCGTTTTTAGAGCAGGCATATAGATAAAGGTTAAAAAGCGATTCACCGGGTTTTTATGCTCAGGTAAAACCTTACCCCTTATAAAATACCCCATCAGTACAGGGACTAATGTAATCGCTAATGCCGCTGATGCTGCCATCGCATACGTTTTAGTAAAGGCAAGCGGAGCAAACATTCGCCCCTCTTGAGCTTCCAAGGTAAAAACAGGAACAAAACTCACCGTAATAATTAACAAGCTAAAGAATAGAGCAGGACCAACTTCACTGGCCGACTCCACTACTATTTTCCAGCGGTTTTCATTAGTTAACGGTGTTTTTTCCATGTGCTTGTGCATATTTTCTATCATTACAATAGCACCGTCGATCATGGCACCAATCGCAATTGCAATTCCTCCTAGCGACATAATATTCGCATTAAGACCTTGCATATGCATAACGATAAATGCCGTCAATATCCCTACAGGTAAACTCACAATGGCGACTAGTGACGAGCGGACATGAAATAAGAAAATGATACAAACTAGCGCCACAACGCCAAATTCTTCTAATAGCTTATAAGCTAAGTTATCAACAGCCCTTTCAATTAATGCAGAGCGATCATAAACAGGAACAATTTCAACCCCTTCAGGTAAGCCTTTCTTTAGTTGCTCTAGCTTTTCTTTAACACCATTAATGACTTGCTGAGCATTTTCTCCAAAGCGCATAACGACGATACCACCAACAGTTTCTCCTTCACCGTTAAGCTCAGCGATACCTCGACGCATTTGTGGGCCAGTCCCAATATCTGCAACATCTTTTAGTAATAGAGGTGTGCCATTTTCATTTACTCCTAAAGGTATATTCTCTAAATCTTCAACACTTTTGAGATAACCAGTTGCTCTAACCATGTACTCGGCTTCTGCCATTTCAACAACAGATGCCCCGATCTCTTGGTTACCTTGCTTAATAGCCATTTGAATATGTGAAAGAGGGATCCCAAATGCTCTTAATTTTTCAGGATTAATTCTTACTTGGTATTGCTTAACCATACCGCCAAGTGCAGTAACTTCTGATACGCCAGGGACAGTTTGCAATTCATATTTTAAAAACCAATCTTGTAAACTGCGCAATTGACTTAAGTCTTGTTGACCCGTTTTATCAACTAAGGCGTATAAATATACCCAACCTACGCCTGTAGCATCAGGTCCTAATTGCGGTCGTGCATTGCTGGGTAAGCTAGGGGCTACTTGACTTAAATATTCAAGTACTCGCGAACGCGCCCAATACAAATCTGTATCTTCATCAAAGATGACATACACGTAAGAGTCACCAAAAAAAGAATAACCTCGAACAGTCACTGCGCCAGGAACTGACAGCATGGCAGTAGTCATCGGATAGGTAACCTGGTCTTCAACAACTTGTGGGGCTTGACCAGGGTAACTTGTTTTAATAATTACTTGCACATCAGATAAATCAGGCAGTGCATCAATAGGCGTTTTATTAACAGAATATAAACCAATGCCTACGAGTAAAAAGGTAGCGAGTAATACAAAAAATCGATTACCAACGGACCAACGTATTATAGAAGCAATCATAATAATCTAACTCCTATATTAGTGGTTTGAATGATCAACAACAGGTGCTTCTAATCTAGAAGTTTCACCCTGTTCATCACCTTGCCCTAGTGGGGCAATTTCAAAAATTACAAAATGTTCACCACGCACTTCAAAAGTAAACTTAACTTCCATCCCCTCAGAAAGTCCTTCAAGGCTAACATTGTGCCCTGTAATGAAATCTAAAGTAGCCGCAGGTCGTCCCCATTTTTCAATAGCAGTTCGACTAATGTTCACCATTCCATGATCGATCATTAACGAGTTAATTGTTCCAGTAACTGTCGCTGACGAGTCATCTGCCACTTCTTCAGTTACTTGGCTTGTATCACTTTCACTCATGTCGTCAGGAACATGGATGTTGCTAATTTTATAATCACCATTATCTTCTTTTGTCACTTCAACATGTAAACTCATCCCTTCACTAAGTAATGAGAAATCGACACTGTCCGATGCGATGAAATCCATCGTCATTTCTGGCCATTCCCATTCAGGTATCGCCTCATGAGCTAAAGTTAACATTTTATGATCTGCCATCATGCTCTCGATACTAGCTTGAACCCAAACAGAAGAAGGCATTGAAGCATCCGCTTCATCAACATCGCTATTCATTCGCTTGAAGTCTGAAGACTTACTCGATTCTGAATCTAATAAGAACTGTGCAGAACTAACAACTTTTTCCCCATCACGCACCCCTTCAAGTATCTCAACACTTTCGCTATCGTATCGACCTACAGATACTGCAACCGATTTAAAACTCCCCTCACCTAAGGCGAGAACAACTCTATCTTGGTTTCCTGTTCTAATAAGTGCTTCTTTAGGGATTAATAAAGCTTGTTCGTCACCTGTTGTGTGAATCGCAATTTGAGCAAACATATTTGGTTTGAATTCGCCTTCTTCATTTTTAAAACGAAGACGTACTTTCACAGTACGAGTTTTTGCATCTAGTGTTGGGTAAATATAATCAACTTTTCCTTGCCATGTTTTTCCTGGTAAGTAATCAAGAGTCATGGTTACTGGGGTGCCTGTTTTGACTTGACCCGCTTGGCGTTCAAAGACTTCAGCTTCAACCCACACTTCCGATAAATCACCAATTGACATTAAAGTAGAGCCAGGCTTAACAAAAAATCCTTCACGTATTTTTAAATTTTCCACCACGCCATTTTGTGGAGAATAAAAAGTAATTGTTTGCTGTACTTTCTTTGTTTTCTTAAGTTTTACTATTGATGATTTTGGAAGTTGTAATGCTGACAATCGATTTTCAGCAGCACTAATTAATCGGCTATTTTTACGATCTAATGCCAATAATAATTCTTCTTGGGCATTAACTAATTCTGGGGAATAAATTTCATAAAGGGGTTGCCCCTTCTTAACAGGATCTCCAATAGCCTTAACATATAGCTTTTCAATCCATCCTTGTACTCGTGGATGGATATGAACTAACTTATCTTCATCATAAGCAACATAACCGACTGTATTTATTTCAGTGTGCAATGATTTATAACTAACTATTGCTGTTCTTACACCGAGGTTATTTACAACATCAGGAGAGATACGAATTGTTCCGGGACCTTCATCAGGTCCTTTACCACCATCGTCGTAAACAGGTACTAAATCCATACCCATTGGTGACTTCCCTGGCTTATCTCTTTTGTAGTTCGCGTCCATTGGAGCTACCCAATAAAGCGGCTTCTTTTCAGCCGTTACAACAGAGCTTGCTTCCCCACTATTTGTCGGGGCCATAAAACTATAAACCCCAAATGTTAAAAAGCCACCGATAACCATGCCAATTACTATTGGCTTAATATTGTTGTTCATTATTCTTCTCCCGAAATAACAGTGAAACCACTATTATTTGATAAATTCATATTATTGTTACTAACGACAGGATCTATGCTGCCTATAAAAAGGTAATTAAGTTCTAGTAATAATTTCTGCTCTTCGACATTAAGCGTTAACTCATCTATTTCCGCATTTAATACAGCGATTCGTGAGCGAACTACTTCGGCAAAGTCACCATCATCATTGGTGTAGGCTGTTAGCGAAGCTTCAGCTTGATCATGGATTTGAGGCAGTAGCTTGTCTTTGTATAAGTTCTGTCTATCTTTCAATCGAAGTAAGCGCCCTTTTGCACTGGAGTATGATGCGAGCAATTTCCTCATCAATAATAATTTTTCAGTTTTTATAGCTTCTGTTTTTGAAATAGCTGACTTAACTTCTTTGTCCTGTCTATTATCTGTAAAAAGCGGCAAGTCAAAAGTAACCCCTACAGAGAACAAGTCCGCTCGACTATTTCCCATTGGATCATCATCACGGTAACCATAACTAGCATTAACTCCCCACTCAGGTTTGTATTTTTGCTTTGCCAATTTAATTCCAGTTTTTGTTGATTTAATTTTCTTTTCAACTGCGACAAGTGAAGGGTGGTTAGCAATATACTTTGCCAGTTCACTAGGGCGTAACCAGCTATCTGTAAGAACTATATTGCTATTTACTAGGTCAATTTGAGGTAATTGCTTAGTCAAAACGATATTATGAAGGTTAAAATCATCGTCTACATAAGTTTCACTTTGAGAACTTTTCTCTATAGAAAACTCTGTTAACCATTGAGACAACATACCTTCAAAGCGGTTTTGTTGTTGTCCTAAGACATCTAAACGATCTTCTAATCTTGTAAGCTCCAATTGCGCTCTTACAATATCTTGCTGCCTTGTTTTACCTAAAGTAGACGAATAACTTGCTTCAGCAACATCCGCTAACTGTTCAAAAAGTGTTCTGTTTTTTTCAATTAAAGCAATACTTTCTTGAACTCTGTATGCATCCAACCAAAGGCTACCAACAGTAACAGCTACTTTGGACTCTCGATCTTTTCGTTGATACGGGAATGATTCACTTTCAATCTTGAGTTGTTCTCGTTTAATCAACAATGTATCCCCACGAGGAAACATTTGAGATATGCCAACTTTCGCTTGTGTCATTCCCTCTTGTCCAAAATCAAAGCCATCTGTAGGTAAATTGGCTAACCCTATAGATACTTTCGGATCTGGTAACGTGCCTACGGCTGTACTCATCGCTTCAATAGCATTTTGCTTATGAACATTTCCCGTTAACCATGGATCATTCTTCTGCGCAGACTTGATAGCTTTCTCAAAAGTTAAGGCTGAACTAGAAGTAATAGTAGGAATATCAGCAGAATTTGCAGTTAGCACTGTAAGAGCTAACATACCCGCACAGTATTTCACGCTTAAACTTCTGATATTTTTAAATTTATTCATTAAAACTGCTCCTCATAAGATTGAACGCTAGCATAGACCTCATAAGCGCCCCCTTTCTTAAGTAATAACACTTTATAAGGTTGAAATTTATCACCTACTTCCATACCGGGAGTTCCCGCTGGCATTGCAGGAACAGATAATCCAATAACATCGTCAGAGTGTTTTTCTTTTAAAAATTTATGAATAAATTTGGCAGGAACATGCCCTTCAAATGCATAACCATCTTTTGATATAGCGGTATGACAAGAACGGTATCGAGGCTCTATTCCTTTCTCTTCTTTAACCGCTGTAAAGCTTTGATAATTATGAACTTTTGATTCGAACCCTTGCTCATTTATATGGCTAACCCATTTTTTGCAGCAACCACATGTAGGACTCTTATAAACCTCTAAAAGAATAGGATGAGGTTTAGCATTTTGTGTTTTAGATGAAGTCACTGAAACTTCTTCTTTTGAACAACTTGCAATAGCAATGACTAAAGTAAAGGCTGCAACAGCCTTTAACGTGAATTTTTTGGAAAACATAACCCCCCCAAAGGGATATCAATTAATATTTGAATTGATTAGGTTATTCTTGATTTTGCTTAAAAATACTTAAACGCAGAGATCAAAAAGCCTAATACAGATAATTTTCATATAAGTGAGCCAAATTTTAGGCACAATTATTCTGTATTTAGCTTAGTATTGGAGGTCTATATAGAGATGATGATGATTGACTTTGAGCCAAGTTTGAATATGAGAATATTTTTGATGATAAATCAATAAAGAGACTGTCACCTGTGTCTTTCATTAGTGTAGCGATACTTGAGCAACCCCCAGTAAAACAACTACAACTTTTCACACAACAGTCATCTTCTGCTTCATCTGAATCATCAGATGAATGACTCATCATTGAATGGTCACTATGGTCCATCATTGACATATTTTGCATTTGCTCCTGCCCACTATTTCCCTTCATACTCATCATATGATAAGACATAACAGTAGACGCAACCGCTTGACCAACAAAGGTCAAACAGACTAGCAGTACCATTAATGTTTTAGAGAAATTAGAATTCACAGCTAACCAACAAAATATTTCAATTAATTACATAATCGCATAACAAGCTCTATTTTTCAACAAATTAATTTTAAAAAAGTGAATGACTTGGTAGCCACTTACAAGAAAACATTAATTCTATTAAAGTCTTTAATATCCGATCATAAGACTACGATTATCATAGATATTTGATGCTTCTAAAATATTTCCCTCTCAAAAGTTTACAGATAGTTTTCATTACGTGAACTAATTCATAACCATCAATGCCTGCCAAGTGTAGTCAGCGACTTAAAATATACTTTGAGGTTTATAACAATCCAATAAATTGAAGCTTAACGTCTAAACATAATAATCTCTGAAAATAATTTCTCTGTGCTCATGTATGTTTTTAATATTACAATTCAAAACTTAGCTTCTGAGTTAACCTGTAGCAATTCACCACTCATCGTCATCAAGAAATAAATTACTTTATTGTTGTCTTTATTAAATGCACTGACTTTGTAGCGATTATCCTGAGCTGCATATAGCTTAAATTCTTCCGTAGTTAGAGCCTTCCAACTTTCATCTAACTTACCAACCTTGTAGCCCAAATCCTTAAAGGTGAGTTTCTGCGTTACTTTGATGGCTACTTGTATCGCGTCTTTTGCACTGATCATTTTGTGATCACCATGCGCAAATGCTATTCCTGTATTTAACATTAAACCGACAAATAGCATTACGATTAAATTTTTCATTTATGACTCCACTAAACTTTCTAAATAAACACTGATAATAAAAGATGATTATTTGAGTCCATGCTCAACATATTCACCATTAACTATTAATTGGACCTTTACAGGAGCATCTGAGGTGTTCTTCCAATACCAACCGTGTGAGCCTTCAAATGGTGCGGTAAAGCTCCCCTTCATTTCATCTGATGTTGCTATGGCATAACTTTCAAAATACCCAGTGGTGTCCCCTTTTGGCTCACCATGTAAATCGAAATACAAAACAGAGCCATCGGTTATCCATTCATAAGTCAACTTTTGATATTGCTCCATCGTAAATTTGTATTCAACGCCTCTTCCCGCAGGAACAACAACCTCAATTGTTTCAGTGGTAGCCTTACTCGTGGTAGTTGATGGCTCAGTTGAAGTCGTTGCTTGTGCATTATTAAATACGGTTAAACCAAGCTTATTACCCATGCCCGTTGGGTCAATATTATATTCTGCTGGCAATATCACTGTGATTAATGTGATAACAGCAAAAACAAAACTAAATATTGTGTATTTAAGTAATTTACTATTGGTCAATGTTACTTCCTGCGTATTTACTGCTTGAGTGTTAGTTTGTTGCATGTTTTTCTCTTCTCTTAATTCTTTATTTTCGTTAATTAACTGACTGTAAAATTTCGTTTAGCTGATAAAGTAGCCTGTTAATTGAAAGCCAATCAACATAAACCCAGCACTCATCAATAAGCAGTTGGTATTGGTCGCAAAGCGATTAAAACTATTGTGCTTTCGCCAGTAGTTTATCAATAATAAAATAAATGCTAATGCACTGAACTGCCCCAATTCAACACCAACATTAAAAGCAATTAAATTGGCAATTAATCCGTCTGACGGTAATTGAAATTCTTGAAGTTTAGTAGCTAAACCAAAACCATGAAATAAGCCAAAAATCAGTACCGCAGTTTTGGGATTAGGCGTAAAACCTATTGTTTTCTTAAAGCCGCCTAAGTTATCAAAACCTTTGTAGACAACAGAAAGTCCAATAATGGCATCGATTAAATAAGCATTTACCTGAATGTCATTAATAACGCCAAAAAGTAATGTTAGGCTGTGCCCTAAGGTAAACATACTGACATAGAGCAAGACATCACGACTCTTATATAAAAAGAACAACACACCGACGAGGAACAATAGGTGGTCATACCCAGTAACCATATGTTTTGCACCTATATATAAAAATGGAATGATCTGCACTCCAGTATTGCTTTGTAAAAAAGCACGCGTTGTTTCATCTACGCCATGAGCAAATGCTCCCACGGGCAACAATATGGAAATTAGAGCGATAAGGCTGATTAAGCCGTATCGCTGGGAATAATTAAACATTAACAGTTTCCTTTGTGTGGGGTGTTTTAGTAAAGATTTCTTTGTGGCTATGTAATAAACGATATAAAGCAGGAAGCACAAATAGCGTTAAAATTGTTGATGATATAATCCCACCAATGACCACTGTAGCAAGTGGGCGTTGCACTTCTGAGCCAATTCCTGTGTTAAGCGCCATTGGTACAAAGCCTAGCGATGCAACCAGCGCTGTAGTTAATACGGGTCGAAGTCTAGTCAGCGCACCATCAATAATGGCGGTATCTAATGCAACACCTTCTCGTCGAAGTTCTCTGATAAAGGACACCATAACTAAACCATTTAATATTGCTATGCCTGACAATGCGATAAAGCCAACGGCTGCCGAAATTGAAAAGGGAATATCCCGTATTAATAAAGCGAAAATACCGCCAGTCAACGCTAAAGGAACCCCCGTAAAGATGATCATTGAATCTTTGAAAGAGCCAAGTGCTAAGAATAATAAGCCAATGATCATGATCAGTGTAATAGGCACGACAATTGATAGCCTTTTAGAAGCAGATTGAAGCTTCTGATAAGTGCCACCATATTCAATCCAGTACCCTGAAGGCACTTCAACTGAACTCTCTATTGAAGCTTGAATATCTTTAACGAAAGAACCTAAATCTCTTCCCCTAACATTGGCGGTAACAACAACTCTACGTTTACCATTTTCCCTATTAACCTGGTTTGCCCCTTCTACTAATTCAAGTTCAGCAACTTCTTGCAAAGGTACATACTGGTCAGCTTGTATTTGTATGGGTAAGTGAGCCAACGAATCAACATCACTTCTAAGGTTTTCAGGAAGACGAACAACAATGTCTGCTCTTCGATCACCTTCATAAAATTTACCAGCGCTTGTTCCACCTAAGGCCGTAGCAAGCTGATCTTGTAGGGTTTTAATGCTAACGCCATATTTTGCTAATTGCTCGTGATTAGGATTGATCGTAAGCATCGGCAAACCTGTTGTTTGTTCAACTTGAACATCAGCAATTCCTTCAACGTTAGCAATGGCCGTGTTAATGCTTTTACCTAATGCCGTTAGTGTTTCAAAGTCATCACCAAATACTTTAATGGCAAGTTCAGCTCTTACACCTGCAAGTAGCTCATTAAAACGCATTTGTATTGGTTGAAGGAACTCATATCTGTTACCGGGAATGGGTTCTACTACTGCTGCTAACTCTTCTACAAATTGGGCTTTAGCTTTTGTAGGTTCAGGCCATTCACTACGTGGTTTTAATATAATAAAATTATCAGCAACACTTGGAGGAACAGCATCAGTGGCAACATCTGCTGTACCAATTTTTGCAAATACACGTTCTACTTCAGGCATCTGCGTAATTTTTTCTTCTAAAACTTTTTGAAGTGCAACGGCTTGTGTTAGTGATGTACCTGGAATACGTAAGGCATGCATAGCAATATCACCTTCATCTAAGTTAGGTACAAACTCACTCCCTAATTTATTTACGGAAAATCCTGCATAACCAACAAGTGCAACAGCTAACATCACGACAAACCAACGAATTTTAAGCGCAAAAGTTAACGTAGGACGATACACCGCAAGTGATGATTTCATGATAATATTTTCTTTTTCTTTCACTGGGCCTTTAAATAAAATAGCGATTGCAGCAGGTACAAAAGTGATAGATAGAAGCATTGCACAACACAAAGCAATCACGACAGTAATGGCCATAGGATGGAACATTTTCCCTTCAACACCTGTAAGTGCAAAAATAGGTAAATACACCGCTGTAATTATGAAGACACCGAATAGTGCTGGACGAATAACTTCCCTAGTCGCATAAAATACCAGTGATAAACGTTCATTTAACTCCATTGAACGCCCATTTGAAGAGGCAGCACTCAGTCGTCTCATGCAATTCTCAACGATAATAATTGCACCATCAACGAGCAAGCCAAAATCAAGTGCTCCTAAACTCATTAGGTTTGCACTCACTCTTGTTTGTACCATGCCAGTGATAGTCATTAACATGGCAAAAGGAATAACAGCAGCCGTAAGTAATGCTGCTCGCATATTACCGAGTAGAAGGAAAAGCACTACAATAACGAGCAATGCGCCTTCTAACAGATTTGTTTTTACCGTATCGAGGGTTTTTTCAACTAACTTAGTTCGATCATAAACAGCAGTAACAGTGATACCTGTCGGTAAACTTCGTTTTATTTCTTCAAGTCTTAACCCAACTGCTTTAGCGACTTTTTGGCTATTTTCCCCGATGAGCATAAAGACCGTGCTCATCACCACTTCTCTACCGTTTTGTGTCGCTGCACCTGTTCTTAACTCTTTCCCTTCTTTTACATTGGCAACGTCAGATATACGGATCACGCTACCGTCAGTCGTTTTAACAGGGATTGTAGATAGATCACTTATCGTTTTTGCTTGCCCTGGAATACGAAGCAGCCACTGAGCACCATTTTTTTCTATAAAACCAGCACCTTTATTATCATTATTATTTTCAATTGCTTGGATAACATCTTGTTGAGTAACACCAAAAGCTAATAATTTTTTAGGCTCAAAAGCGATCAATATTTCACGCTTAAAACCACCAATAGGGTTAACTTCAACTACGCCTTGCACTTGCATTAACTGAGGGCGAATAATCCAGTCATGTACAGTTCTTAGGTCCGTAGCCGTGATTCGTTCACCTTTATCATTAAGTGCCTCAGGCTCAGCATCAACAGTAAACATGAATATCTCACCTAACCCGGTTGCAATTGGGCCAAGTTCAGGCTCTAAACCAGTCGGCAAATCAGATTTAGCTGAAACTAATCGTTCATTTACAAGCTGTCTTGCAAAATAAATATCCGTGTCATCGCTAAAGATTGCTGTCACTTGTGACAGCCCATAACGTGAGACTGATCTTGTACTCACTAAGTTAGGTATGCCAGCTAACGCAGTCTCCAACGGATAAGTAACCCGTTGCTCAACTTCAAGTGGCGTATAGCCTGGAGCTTCCGTATTGATCATGACTTGCACATTAGTTATGTCAGGTACAGCATCAATAGGTAACTTGGTAAAATTCCAAATACCCAAACCTGCTAACGCAAGCACGGCTAGCATAATGATTGAGTTTCTACGGATAGAAAATCTAAGTAAATATTCGAGCATAATCAATCCTTAATGGTCGTGTGAAGCGCCAGACTTTTCAACATCAGCTTTGAGGATGTAACTATTTTCAGTCACGTATTCAGTGCCTAAGGAAATACCACTTAGCACTTCAATTTCTTCACCTACAGCTCGACCTAACTCAAGCATTCTTACCTCATATTCATCTCCGACTTTGGCATATACAACAGTAAAATCGCGGAAGCTTTGTAATCCACTGCGCTTTACTGCCATAGGTACATCGTATGAACCAATTTCAATCGCGGCACTAACAAATGCTCCTTCTGACAACGCAGAATCAGCATTATTAACGACTACACGAAATAGCTTCGCCTGATCATCTCTGACTTTTAGAATACGGCTCTCAACCGTACTCACCTGCTTTTCTTCAACACCATTAATCGTTATCGTGGTTTTTGCACCAAGACGCACGGTTGGTAAGTCTTTTGGAAAAACAGCTAACTGGGCAATTAATGTTTCATCATTGGTAATTTGTAGCAGGGAGCGGCCTTTAGATTGTTCGCCTGAGGTAACGTTAACGGTACTAACAATTCCATTTTGAGCAGAAAAGACTTTGTACGACTGAAGACTTTCATTACTTTCAACCGTGAGTAGTAATTGACCTTTCTTAACTGACTCTCCTAGCTTTACATTAACTTTTTTAACTAACCCGTCAAAGCGAGCATAAACATTACTCGTTGCATCAGCAGGTAGAACTAACTTGCCATAGACTTGAACTGTTTCATGAAATGTTGATGGACCAACAATTTCAGTCGAGATTTCCATTGCTTTTGCTACATCTTCAGCAATTTTTGTCCGACCTTCAAAGTTGTCATACTGCCAGTTGAAGGTTTTACCCTGATATTTTGCAGTGAGTGAAACCATAAATGAGTGCGGTTCATAGATAACCATGTCACCTCGAAGATATTCGCCTTCTTGGTAAAAATTTATATCGTCTATGCCATCACCCAATCTAGTCAACTTTACATTAAGGTCAACCTCTGACGGATCAATTGCTTTTCCGTCTGTTGATGCCCATACACGAAATTCAGGAGGGACGCCTGTTTCAAAGATTGAGAGTTCAATGGCAAAATCACCATCACGCAACATTCGTCCACGGTTGGGACCTTTTTCAGGTTCGGCTTCTTCTACCTTCGGCTCTGAAACCGCAAAGCTTGGGAAGCTTGCACTTATGCTAACAAGCCAGACGGTGCTTATTAAGGCTAATATTTGAAATGTTGGTTTCATGATTATTTCTCTTTCTTGTCTTTATTAATGGTTAAAATGGACGTTCCGGTTAAACGTTCAATTTCAATATTGTTTAAATGTGCATTTTGATAAGCAGCTATCAAATCAGATTGAGCATTGAGTAGGGCTTTCTGGGTGTTCATCCATTCGGTATAGCTATACTTACCAACGTTATATGCTTTTTCTGCCTCTTTAAAAGCTTGCTCCAAAACAGGAATAATATTGTCAGATACCGCATGAATGACATGTTGGCTATGCTTCAATTGTTCGATAAGAACATATAACTGAGTATTGAGTTTATGAACTAACGCTAACGACTCTGTTTCTAGTTGACTTTGAGAGGCTCGCAAGGCTTTTATTTTTCCTTCATTTCGATTCCCATCACCAAAAGGAATTGAAATTCCAGCAACTAAGCCGAAGTCATCAGTTGTTTCATATCGACGTAAGCCTGCTGAAAATTGCCATAATGGTTTGCTTTCAATGCGTGCAAGCTCTATCTCAGACTGGGCAATTCGTTGTTTTGTTGCAAAAAGATTCACTGAAGGTGTTTGTCTAAGTTTCGTAAATAAAGAATCAAAATTGGTTACACTTGGTAAAGATAATAATGAACCCACTATCATACTTTTCTTATGCCTATTATTTTGATTTACTCCTTTAATTTGCTCACCCCATTGTGCAAATAATTGGTACTTACTTGCATCAACTTCGTGAGTTAAATCCTCAACTATCAACTCACGATTAGCTACCTCAGCCTGAGACTTTAATTTATCTACTAAAGAGGACTTCCCTGCTTTTACGCGTTTACTTATTGCTTCAAATGAATTATTCGCTTGCTTAAGACTAAATTGAGCTAACTTCAATCGCTCATTATTGACAAGAACTTGTATAAAGTAACGTGCCGTTTGTGCAGCTAAATCCAAAGCTTTAACTTCACGCTCTAAAGCGACTGTAGAGCCATATTGTTTAGCTGCTTTTATTTTACTCTGTACCAATCCACCATCTAATAACCAAGAAATAGAAAGTGTTGATTGTGCACTCTTAAAGCCGCTGTGCTCACCTGTACCTAAAGCATCTTCAATGGTAAAACCAATTTGTGGTCTAGATTGAACCCCTGCCTGTTGAGCATAGCCAGAATACATCTTGGCTTGAATGGCAAATGATTTTAGCTCAGGATGCATATCTATTGTCTGTGCAATAGCTGAACGCAAATCAACCGTTTGCAAAGGAACTTCTTGGGCAAATGCAATTGTTGGTATGAATGGCATCAGCACCAATAAAACATTCCGACGAATCCTTACAAAAAACCGACCGTCAGTCGGTTTTTTGTAAGAGCATATATTAAAATAAAGATTCATTATCAGTACCTTAGAGTAAGATTTTAATTAGCGGTTAATGAGTAAAAAGCGTTTCAATAACGTGATGTAGGCTATCTACAGACGTTGTTGAAATTAGAACTAAGAGGGGTATTGCAATCACAACACCTCCCGTGGGAAATGGTCTGAACTGTTTATCACTAAGCAAATGAAGCACTCTTTGTTCAATAGAATGACGACAGAAATGAACAAATAATTCACTATTATATTGTGGATGAATAGAGTAGCTCGCAGCCAATTTAGTAAACTTTACTAAGGTACTTGCAACGTTATGTGATTGTTGCTGATTTTCGGCATAAAAAGAATCAGCGGCTTGCTCCATAGATAGCGACATCATGGAAATCAATAACTGTTTAACATTATTAGCGAAATAAGCTGAGAAAAATGAGAAAAGCCATTTCTTTAATGGATCAAAATAATGAACATGAGCTAACTCATGCTGAATAATTATTTTTATGTCATCAGCAGTTGTTTGCTCGACAAGACTCGTAGATATAAAGCATGATGGCCTAAACACACCACCAGTGAATGCTGTAGGTATAGATGATTCAATGAAATAGACTTGCTTACTATTTTCAATCCCTAATACACGTAACAAATTAATTTGATGATGATTACGATAAAGAAGAGTTATTTTTCGTATAAAAATATACAGAGTAAAACTGGTAAAAATAAGTAAACTAGCACTATGCCAGCTCATAAAATAGAAAATATCAGGATGGTGCCAATGAGCAAGGTCTGTCAACCAAACAAATATTGAACCGTTTTGAAATAGTGGACTAAAAAAGAGTGTGGCACATAAAGATATCAGCCACGGAGCAAGCACTAATAACCATAATAATGATTTACGAGTTGATACCGCATAGTGTTGCAACTTACTTTTGACTAACCAAAAAGTAATTGAGACAAATATGTTAGCCACGATAAAGGCTAAAACCCCCACCGTGAGCAAATTAAATACTAATGCCCATTGGCCATAAATCATTTTTCAGAATTCTTCTGTATTTTTTGACGTTGTTGTTCAATCATTGCTTCCAATTTATCTAGCTGCTTTTCATCTAGATCTGATGAAATAGAAGAGAAAGCAGCAACAACACTATTTTCATCTTCAGTAACAAAATCATGAGTAATACTTTTAATCAACTGACCTATCAGCTCTTGCCTTGCAACTTTTGGAAAGTATTGATAAGCGTGGCCGTTTTTTACCCTACTTAACAAATCTTTTTTAAACAAGCGTTCTAGCGTACTTTGAATGGTATTTAGAGATCCGCCTCGGTCTTTTTCAAAATAGCTATGCACCTGCTTGGCATCAGCAGGTTGATTTTTCCATAGATATTCTAAAACTTGTTTTTCTAATTCACCGAGTAACATAAATTTCAATCGCCATTTTTTAAGTAATAGGATAGTGCCACACAAAAAACCGAGAGGCAATCGGTTTTTCGATTTGTTTCATTAAGAGTTCTATTTTAAGTAGCTTTTAAGAATGGAAATAACATCTTCTACCTCCTCTAATCGTTCCTCTTTTGTCATATCCTCTGCACCTAAATGTTCCCTCAAATGACCTTCTAATACTTCCTTCATCAGCCCATTAACCGCACCTTTAATCGCAGCTACCTGTTGTAAAACAGCCATACAATTAGGCTCTCCTTCTAAAGCAGTTTCTAAAGCGAGTGATTGACCTTTTATTCGTCTAACACGACTGAGGAGCTTTTTTTTCCCTGCGATTGTATGTGACATAAATTTCCTTTACTTGATAAGTAGTATACTAGGGTATAGTATATTTCAAAGTGTAAATAGATGCTATTCATAAACAGCATGAAGCAATATTTTAGGATATTTAATGAAAAACGATAGTCGTATTCAGTGGGAACATTCTCATAATTTTGGTATTGACAGTAAGCTCCATGAAAACAAAGTAAAGCTCGTTTTTTGGTTAACAACCGTCATTATGGTACTTGAAATTACCGCTGGAACTTGGTCAGGCTCTATGGCCCTGCTTGCTGATGGATGGCATATGGGAACTCACTCTGCGGCATTTCTCATTGCTATTTTTGCATACTCTTACGCTAAAAAGCATGCGAACAATAAGGACTTTAGCTTTGGAACAGGCAAGGTAAACTCTTTAGGTGGCTTTGCCAGTGCTATTGCCTTAGCAATTGTTGCATTGATGATGATAATAGAATCTGTTCAACGATTAATAGAACCACAATCAATTCATTTTAATGAAGCAATTGTTGTTGCGATTATAGGTTTAGTCGTCAATGTCGCCTCTGTTTTTATCCTACATGATGATCATCATCACCATGGAGAACCCCACCACCATCATGATCACGACCATAATATGAAAGCAGCCTACTTTCACGTACTGGCCGACACGCTAACCTCTTTATTAGCCATTGTTGCTTTATTAGTAGGAAAATATATTGGCTTATTATGGATGGACCCATTAATGGGGATTGTTGGGGCAATAGTCATTTTCCGTTGGTCTTATGGCTTAGTTAAGGAATCCAGTGAAGTTCTTTTAGATAAGTCTGTGAAAAAGCCAACTCTCGATAAGATTTCAGATGCATTAAGCAAAAAGAACACTGTGATCAACGATATTCATGTATGGAAAATAGCGACAGGTCACCAGGCTGCAATTCTTAAAGTGACATCAGGTGAACCTCTAAAGTCAGAAGAATATGAAATTATTTTAAAAAGTTTCTTACCTCAGCTCTCACATATCTCTATTGAAATACGTAGTTAACGTTTTTTCAAATGTGACTTTGATTAATTAGCTTTCTCTTTACTTTGGTTTTTTGGCAGCTTCAATGATAATAAAGTTGCCATAGCCACAAATATACTTGATATCCATAAACAGGCTTCTAGGCCATAATTTTGATATACCCAACCTGAAAGCACTGTACCAATTAATCTCCCCATAGCATTAGCCATATAGTAAAAACCAACATCAAGCGATACACCGTCACTACCTGCATAACTGACGATGAGATAGCTATGTAAAGAAGAGTTAATAGCGAAAACAGCCCCAAAAATCAGTAGTCCTATAATGATTGAAGCTTGAATATGAAAATTAAAATGCAAGGCCAAAGCAATCACAGCAGGTATTAATGTTAAGTAGCTTGCCCATAAAAATGCTGACCTACCCGTTGGCACATTACCTTGCTTTTCCCTCGTGCCTTTTCCGGTAATAATAGGCGCAACAGACTGAACTATGCCATAGCCAATGACCCAACTTGCCATAAAACCTCCAACCCACCAATGATCCCAATTAAAGGTCACAGCTAAAAAAACGGGTAACGCTACGACAAACCAAACATCTCTTGCACCAAATAAAAACATTCGAGCAGCAGAAAGAATGTTTATTGACGAACTCTTAGAGAAAATATCATTAAATTTAGGTTTATTTGTCGCCTTGCCCAAATCATCTTTTAAGGCGATTAAACTAAATACCCACACTATGGCTAATAGTGAAGCCATTAAGATGATTGCACCTTTAAATTCAAGCAAGGTTAGTAACAAACCTCCAAGAAAGAACCCTACACCTTTTAGCGCATTTTTAGACCCTGTAAGTATAGCAACCCACTGATAAAGCTTACCTTCAGCGCCTACTGGAACAAGTAACTTTATCGAGCTTTTCGCACTCATTTTATTTAAATCTTTAGCGATACCTGATAAAGCTTGTGCCGCCATTACATAGATAACTGTTAGCATTTCAGCAGGAACAACAAGCATACCAAGCGCAATTATTTGTATGGCTAAGCCAATGTTCATGGTTTTGTTCAAACCAAGTCGTGCACCTAGCCAACCACCAACAAGATTCGTAATAACACCAAATATTTCATAAAATAAAAACAGCATGGCAATATTTAAAGGGCTATATCCTAACTGATGAAAATATAGCACTACGAGCATGCGTAGTGCACCATCGGTTAAAGTAAACGCCCAGTAATTACCTGTTATCACCAAATATTGTTTAATTTGCGGTGATAACGCTTTGAGTGATAAAAGCCCCATGATTAACCTTTGTCCGCCAAACCAACCATACGTGCTAGCTCAGCCGTTCTATTGGCATAGCCCCATTCATTGTCATACCAAACATAAAGTTTTACTTGTGTACCATTTACTACCATCGTTGATAATGCATCAATGATGCTAGAACGTGGATCAGTTTTATAATCAATAGACACTAGTGGTCGTTCTTCATATCCCATGATGTTTTTCAATTCACCTTGTGCTGCTTGTTTAAGTACTTTATTTACTTCTTCAACAGTTGTAGCTCGTTCAACTTCAAAAACACAATCTGTAATTGATGCATTAGTTAAAGGAACTCGTATTGCATGACCATTTAACTTCCCTTTTAGTTCAGGAAAAATATGCGTAATTGCCGTAGCCGAGCCAGTTGTTGTCGGAATTAAGCTCATGCCACATGCTCGTGCTCTACGTAAATCCTTATGGGGGGCATCTAATATGGTTTGCGTATTAGTAATGTCATGGATAGTGGTCATTGAACCATGCTTAATACCTATTTTTTCATGAATAACTTTGACCACTGGCGCTAGGCAATTAGTGGTACATGAAGCTGCTGTTACGATAGGATGAATAGCTTTGTCGTATAAATTTTCATTTACTCCCATAACGATATTCAATACACCATCTTCTTTTACAGGAGCTGTAACCACAACACGCTTTACACCTTGATCTAAATAGGCTTGTAACAGCGCTTTCGTTTTTATTTTTCCTGATGCCTCAATTACTACATCACACTTAGACCAGTCAGTGTCTTGAGTCGCTTTGTTTTGCGTGCAAGGAATAGCCTTGTTATTGATAATTATTGAATCGCCTTCATGATTCGCCTCATGATGCCAACGACCATGTACTGAATCAAACGTCATTAAATGTCCAAGTGTTTCAGCATTTCCCGCAGGATCATTGATTTGAATAATCTCTATATCATCCCAATCAAATGCTGCACGCATTGATAAACGTCCCATACGGCCAAAACCGTTAATACCGATTTTAATTGTCATAAATCTGTCCTGAATGTTGTTAAAAATTATAAATAAGTATTGAAATAATCAAGCTGTACTGGGTGTTTTAGCGCTTTAGGCCGTATTTCCTGTACTGCTTCAATTACCTTTTCACCTGACCACCCAAAAGCTAAAAGTATAAGTCCAATCACTAATCCTGTTCTGCCAGAGCCACCTTTGCAGTGAACAGCAATGGTGCCCTTGTTATTTATCACCTCTAAAATGTTAGCCTTTTGAGCATCCCACTGAGATTCAAAGGCTTGGCTTGGGGCAGCATCATCTAAAATGGGTAATTGAACCCACTCAATTCCTTGCTTTTCACATTCAGTTGGTAAAGAGAGTGCATTGTTTTTTTCCATTTCTTCGTCAAACATCAACGTAATAAGCATGTTAGTACCTGCTTGTTTAAGTGTTGATATAGACTCAACTAAAATAGAATCTTTCGTGCCTGGGCACGGGGTAAATATAAGTTGGCTACCGTTTTCAAGTGCCAAAATATCAAAAGGATGTGACATTATTTTTCCTATCGTTAATTATCTGTGCAATGTATTGATTTACAGTTATTTGCATAAGGTTTACTTTCTATTTGAATGGTGACGTGAGAAACATTAAATTCATGTTGGATAGTAGATGTTATCTCTTCGAGTAAATTTCCATCATTTAAACAGTTAACTTTTGCTATTGCTGTAACCATAATTCAATCTCTTGACGGTGGGGAATAGAGCCACTATGCACATTAACTTCATCAATAATTACAGCAGGAGTACTCATTACGCCATACCCCATAATTACTTCAGGATCAGTTTCTTTGATTACGTGTACATCTACATTTAATTCAGTAGCTATTTTTGCAATAACTTCAATGGTTTTTGTACATTTTGCACAACCAGTACCTAATACTTTTATTTCTTTCATGATTTTTCCTTAAATAAAGGGGGTCAGATAATTAAAAATCCAACCAATTAACGTAAATGCAACGAGTAGAAGTGCAAAAAGTACTACTAGTAATCGCCACTGCATTACTTGTTTTAATAAAATAAATTCAGGAAAACTTGCTGCCACAGTACTCATACAAAAGGCGAGTGTTGTTCCAATAGGAAGTCCTTGTTTAATTAAACTTTCCATCACAGGAATTACACCTGTGGCATTGGAATATAAAGGTATACCTAATAATACGGCAGATGGAACTGACCACCATTGACCATTACCTAAATGCTCTTCAATCCAGCCATCAGGAACAAAACCATGTAACGCAGAGCCTAGCCCAACACCAATGATCACCCATTTCCATACTCGGCCAAAAATCTCTAACATTTCCTCTTTGGCAAAGGTATGTCGCTCTTTTAAAGACAAGCTTTCAACCTGTTTGGATTGAACTGTAGAGGAAGCCTTTTGACCACGCTCTAAAGCTTTCGCAGCAAAGGATTGCAACCAGCGCTCAGCCCTAATAGCATCAAGGAAAATACCGCCTAAAATCCCAACAGACATACCAACAACCACATACAGTAACGTGAATTTCCATCCTAATAAGCTTAGTAACAGCAAGACCGCAACTTCATTGATTAGCGGAGAGGTAATGAGAAATGACATAGTGATGCCAACAGGAATACCTGCTGACGTAAAACCTAAAAATACAGGAATACTTGAACAGGAACAAAAAGGGGTTATTGCGCCAAAACTAGAGCCTAATATGTAACCGACACCTTTATGTTTATCGGCTAAATAATCACGAACACGCTCTACATTTATTGATGCTCTTATCAATGCAATGACGTAAATCATCACTAGTAATAAAAAGAAAATTTTGGTGGTGTCTTCAATAAAAAAATGAAGTGCATCGCCTAATTTTGTTGCTTTCGACAATCCAAAAACATCAACGACTAACCATGTGGCTAAGTCAGTAAATACCTCAAACATGGCTTTCCCCAAACCAGCCTTGTGTACGGTTAATAATATAAACTAATGACAACATAACAGGCACTTCAACCAATACCCCAACAACGGTCGCCAAAGCTGCTCCAGAATGTAAACCAAAAAGGGATATAGCCACCGCAACCGCTAATTCAAAGAAGTTAGATGTACCTATCAAACATGCTGGAGCCGCTATGTTATGTGGTAGTCTCATCCATTTTGCTGCTAAGTACGCGATAATGAAAATACCGTATGTTTGGATCATTAGAGGAATGGCAATTAAGCCAATGGTTTCAGGTTCAGAAATGATGGTATTTGCTTGAAATCCAAATAATAACACCACTGTTGCTAACAGGCCGATAACCGACCAAGGCTTTAATGTTGATAACAATTCATTTAATGATTGTTCACCATTACCATTATTCAGGATTTTACGAGTCACTACTCCTGCAATTAAAGGCAGCAAAACATAAAGCACTACAGAAATCATCAACGTTTCCCAAGGAACTTGAATATCACTTACACCAAGTAAAAATGCCGAGATAGGTGCGAAAGCAAAGATCATGATCACATCATTTACTGATACTTGAACCAATGTATAGTTCGGATCACCTTTCGTTAACTGTGACCATACAAATACCATTGCAGTACAAGGGGCTACGCCCAATAAAATCATGCCAGCGATGTATTCTTGTGCAGATGCAGGATCAACTAAATCAGCAAAAAGGAAAGTAAAGAAAAACCAACCTAAACCAGCCATGGTGAAAGGTTTAACCAACCAGTTTATGACAATAGTTAACACAAGCCCTTTAGGGTTTTTACCCACATCTTTTATCGCTGAAAAATCAATTTGAACCATCATGGGATAAATCATCACCCAGATGAAAACAGCGACTACAATGTTAACGTGTGCAATCTCAAAGTTGGCAATCACTTGAAAAGCATCAGGTTGCCATAAGCCTAATACCACACCAAGCACAATGCTTAAGCCAACCCAAACCGATAAATAACGCTCAAAAATACCCATTATTCAATCCTTTACTCATTCTTTATAGAAAATTTATTTACAGAAATTTGCTCGATTAGGTCTATTTTGCATATTAGCTAAACGCTGAAGTTCGTTACTAACCAGAGGAACATTATTCTCTGTTGTTTGTGCAATCACAGATTTAGCCCATAACGGTAAGTCAGGATTGATACGATAAAACACCCACTGACCGTGCTTTCTATCAGTTATCACTTTAGCTTTTTTCAAAACAGCTAAATTACGTGATACTTTGGGCTGGCTATCTTCTTCCATCGCTTCCATTAACTCACAAACGCAAAGCTCACCATGATAATGCGTCAACATTAACGTTTTCAGTCGGATATCATCAGTTAGGCTTTTATAAAAGGAGATGGGGTCAAATTCGTCACTTTTGACATCAATTGAGGTTTTTGTATCACCACAACTGATCTTAGCGTCCTTTTCTTCAACCAAAATAAACATAGATAGACGGTTGTTAAGCTCGTTTAATGTTGTAGAAAAAGGGTTACTACCAGAACGCTCTTTTGGATCGGGAAAATCCCAAGCTAACTGCTTAACGGCATTAGGGTAGCTGCGACATTCATTATTAGCTTTATCGCATAGTGTAATGACGTAATCAAATACTTGACCTTCAAAGACATTCACACTTTTAGACACTAAATCGTTAGTATCTAAGCCAAACTTTTCTAAAGCATCAATCGCACGAACATCAACGGCATCAGGTTTAGTACCTGCACTAAAAACATTAAATATGTCTCCCGCTTTATGCCGCAATAACGCTTCAGCCATTTGAGATCTAGCCGAGTTTGCAGTGCAAAGGAAAAGGATTTTTTTATTTTTTAGGCTTTTCATATGAAACCTTAGTTATTTGCATGTGAATTATTATATATATGAAAAATCACATATACAAGCATTGGCATATAAAAAGATTTAAATCTGAAGCATGATTTAAATTTTATAAACGAACTTTTCGTACAAATAGATTCTTAGTGATTTCGAGGGGATGAGCACAAAACCCCTTTTAGATAAATCAGTAGATATTTCAACTTTAGAGGAAATATCTACTGCAATTAGTGCTCAATAAACTGTTATTAATGATATCAATGTTTGGAACATAGCCAATTAGAACAAACGCTATTCTTTCAGTTTCATCAAAAGAGCCATTAGTTAAAGAGGAATATCAAAAAATCCTAATGAATTCTTCACCTCAACTTTCTCATGGGTCTATTGAAATACATAATAGGTAAATTGATTTCATTTTCGAGAATATTTTAAATAATTCTCGTTTTAATATTACGATTACTTAGGTAATCGTAATATTAAAACGTTCTTTAGAAGCATCTCATTCATATAGAATTCTCCAAGTAATCCATATCACAAAATGGTCGAATACTTGCGGAGAAATATGATTGATGAAGAATGATTGGGAGTTTTCGTGCGTCTTTATGGTTTAGCAGTGTTTCTTTAATGCCATTACTAAATTCACAATAATTGATCATAGACATAGCGGGTGATTCAACATGAATACATTCGAATATCAGCCTTTGCTGCTCAAAATAAAATATAAAAACCTGCTTCTCTGGAATATCTCTAATTGATATTTTAAGTGTTGGTAAATTACTGTTGATTTCTTCTGTTAAACTTGGGGATTGTAGTGGTCAATAAAATTTGGCCACAGCTTTAGAATCTTGGTATCTAAGCTC